>CAYIHP010000007.1:13711-16229 GCA_964363175.1 uncultured Candidatus Saccharibacteria bacterium | reverse complement strand
ACGTCGCCCTGGATTCCGGCTCGGGGGCCGGAATGACATGCTGGATAATCTACTCCCCGGCAACATCCAACAAGTAATTCCCATATCCACTCTTCAACAATCCTTGAGCAATTTCGGTAAGTTGTTCTTTTGAAATATATCCCATCCTATATGCAACCTCTTCAATGCACCCTACCTTGAGCCCCTGACGTTGTTCAATAACTTGAACAAAGTTACCCGCTTGCAGTAAAGATTGATGAGTGCCCGTATCTAACCAGGCAGTTCCCCTGCTGAGTACAGAAACTTTCAATTTTTCTTGTTTTAGATACTCAATATTTACATCGGTAATTTCATATTCTCCGCGAGCAGATGGCTGCAAATTTTTTGCAACTGCAATTACAGAATTGTCATAAAAATAGATACCGGGAACTGCATAGTGCGAAGCAGGGTGTTCAGGCTTTTCTTCTATAGAAATTGCCTTACCAGATTCATCGAACGACACTACTCCGTACCGCTCTGGGTCTGCAACATGGTACGCAAATATCATACCTCCGCCCCCTTGCTCCACTTGAGCACGAGCATCTTTCAATGTTTCCTGAAAATTGCTACCGTAAAAAATATTATCACCAAGAATAAGCGCAACACTGTCAGTTCCGATAAAATCTGCGCCCAACACAAATGCTTGAGCCAACCCATTTGGTTTTTCTTGTTCTATGTACGAGAACTTCATACCAATATGCGATCCATCCCCCAGCAACTTCTGAAACATCGGCAAGTCGGTTGGAGTTGAGATAATAGCCACGTCTTGAATGCCTGCAAGCATTAACGACGATAACGGATAATACACCATAGGCTTATCAAATACCGGCATTAACTGTTTGCTTACAGGAATTGTAAGCGGATACAGCCTCGTTCCCGAACCTCCCGCTAAAATAATACCTTTCATAGTAGTTAGCTTAAATGTTTATGAGGAGCTAAATGTTTTTGAATATACTCCGTAATTGCAGATTCTAGCGTGTAGTTTGTTGTCATATCAAATCCCGTTGCTTCTAATTTCTTAATATTCGCCTGGGTAAAGTACTGGTATTGGTTTTTTAAGTTATCTGGCATCTCAATGAACGCAATCTTTTCAGGCAGCGCAGCTGCTGCAAACATTGCTCTGGCCATATCCAGCCACGAACGTGCAATTCCCATCCCCACGTTATATACCCCGTTATATTCCGTATTATCCATAAAGAAGAGGGTTGCTCGTACGGCGTCTTTCACATATACAAAGTCTCGTTTTTGTTCTCCGTCACCATATTCTTTCTCATAGGACTTAAATAAAGTGATTGGTTGCCCGGCTGCAATTTCCGGATATTTTTTTGCCACTACGCTCATCATGGCTCCTTTGTGCCATTCATTTGGACCAAATACATTAAAATAGCGCAAGCCAACAGCCGTATCTAAAAAGCCACCATCTCGCGCCCAAATATCTACAAGTAATTTTGATTTGCCGTACAAATTGAGAGGTGCAAGAGAATCAAAAAATTTATGATCATCATCATACCCGTGCTCGCCGTCCCCATACGTAGCAGCGCTCGACGCATACACTACGCGAACATTTTTTGTTTGCCCCCAGCGGATAATATCTTTTGTGTATTCGACATTGTTATCTAATAAATAATCCCAATTTGTTTCCGTTGTTGTGCTACACGCTCCAAGGTGAATAATTGCTTCGATGCCCATGTTATCACACTCTCCCGCAAGTAATTGCCTGCGAAAATCAGCAATGCCGATCATCTGATCAAACTTCAGCTCACTAACATTATGCTCCTTTTCATCGTGGTCGACGTCGTCCACTATCACAATGTCTTCCCGGCCACGCTGGTTTAATGCCCAAACCGTAGCACTTCCAATAAGTCCAGCTCCACCGGTTACAACAATCATACCTCTGACTGAATTTTCTTGATGATATCTGAAGTAGAAAGGTTTGGTCTGCGCCCTACGGAATATCCCTTCGCTCCACATGCTTGCATCGCACCATACTCAATCCATTTTTCTTCTGGCCCATATTCTTCTCCGTTTACGTGAATGTGCGGTTTAATAGCAGGTATGAATGAACCCTGAGGTTCTTCATTGTACAAGCCGTCCATAACCGTTACATAATCCACACAAATAAGTGCAGCAAGTATTGCTGCTCTATTTTCTACCCCAATAATTGGACGAGTGGGGCCTTTTGCTGAACGAATAGAAACGTCTGTATTAATTCCAACAATTAAAATATCTCCTTGCTGCTTTGCTTCCTCCAGCATATCGAGATGCCCTCCGTGGAGTAAATCATACGAACCATTGTGGCTCACAATTATTTTACCTGCCGCTCGCAGCTCCGCAGACTTCTTTGCCGCTTCTTCAAGAGTTAAAATTTTCTCTGTTCTCCAATGATGTTGTAGTGTCATATATAAAATACTACACAAGAAATATAATGTTGAAAAGTAGTAAAGCGCCGTCTCTCCCCCTTGCTGCGCCCCTCATAGCTTTAGCGACGTGGGGTCAAGGG
>CAYIHP010000007.1:0-13701 GCA_964363175.1 uncultured Candidatus Saccharibacteria bacterium | reverse complement strand
TACGCTCACCCCACCTAACCTCCCCTTGAAAAGGGGAGGAAATCTCGAACTTACCCTACTATAATTTTAGCAGCTTCCTGCAACGAATCCACTATCAAATCCGGCTTTGCAGATAGATTCCCTTCTTGCCAGTATTGGCTTCTAATTAACGCCGTCTTCGTACCCGCGGTTTTTCCAAATATCAAATCTGCTTCTTTATCTCCTATCGTCCAACTTGCGGCATAATCAATTTCCCCAACCTTTGCTTCAATTTGTTTTGCCATGCCAATACCCGGCTTTCTGCAATCACATTCACCTTGGCTTCTGCTATGTGGGCAAAAGGCAATAAAAGCCAGATGCACGCCGTGCTCTTCTAATTCTTGTTCCATAAATTTGTGAAGCGCGTGCATGTCTTCTAGCGTATATAACCCATGCGCAATACCAGATTGATTTGTAATTACTGCCAATACATATCCCGTATCTTGTAACTTTTTACACGCATCTATTGCGCCTGGTATCCATTCCCCCATTTCTTGCGTATGCACATACCCATGATCAACATTCAAAGTCCCATCACGGTCAAGAAAAATAACTTTGCTAGGCATGATGTTCCGCAATTGTGTGTAATAGTTCGCCCTGGGTTATACCGACCGCACCAGTCTTCTTTGCAACCGTAGCTCCAGCTGCGTTCCCTATTTCAGCCGCTTCCGATAGCGTTGCGCCAACTAGCGTAGACAACAAAATATTTACTGCCGCAGTGTCTCCACATCCAGAAGTATCCACTATCTCGCCTGCTTCTATATACACCGTAGGCACATATTCACCTTGAGCTTGCTTCGCTTGCACATACATACCTTCGCCACCAAGGGTTATAAATACCGTTGTATCAAAAGAAGAGCTAAGCATGGCTGCCAATTCATGCGCTTTTTTACCACCATTTTCGTGTTGATTAATCCCTAAATACTCATGCGCTTCTTTTCGGTTTGGTGATATATATGTAGCCCCCGTAAAATATGAGATACGCGATGGCTTCACATCAGCCATGAGGGGAATATTATGTGTTCTCATAGCATCCATAATCACATGTGCCACTTTTTCCGTAATCGTTCCTTTTGCATAATCCGAAACAATAATTGCATCCGCAGAAGCTGCGTGAACTTTTATTGCTTCTATGAGCTGATTTTCCACTTCAGGTGAAAGATCCATAATCTCTTCAAAATCAACGCGAAGAAGTTGCTGACTTCCAACAACATATCTTTTTTTAACAATTGTCTGAGCGCTCTTATCTCTTACAAGCATCGGAATATATCCCTCACTTTTTGCGGAGTGATCAACCATGTCTGCAGACTTATCATCTCCTACCACTCCAATGCACGTAACTTGAGCACCAAGCATCGCCGCATTCTTTGCGGTATTACCTGCTCCACCTGTCGCATTTTTTTCTTTCTTAGCATGTAAAATTGGTACAGGTGCTTCTGGGTTTAATCTTTCAACATTCCCGTGAATATATGTATCAAGAACAATATCCCCTACGACAAGAATATTCTTTGTTGCAAACGCACTCGTGATTTCTTTTGCTCTTTGTAATGTAATAGCCATATCAAAACATTGTACACCGATATTGGCGTTAAAACGCTAATCGCCCTTTTCTATACGGTACGAATCCTCATCAAAATGCTGTGTCGAAAACTCCATGATTTCGGAATCCTCTAACCCTTTAAAGCGATGCATAAGTCCTTGAGTAATTTCCAGTGCGTCACCTGGCTTCATAACGAACGTGTTTTTTACGCCGTTTTTATCAATTGTCTCCATTTGCACCAACCCCGTAGAAATGTAAAACGTCTCATGTTTTAGCACATGAAAATGGAGGGAACATTGCTTGCCTTTCTTTAAGACAAGGATTTTTCCACAATATTTCTCATCATTGTGTACCCAAAGTTCCTTGCCCCACCCCTTGGGAACAACCTGGATTTTGGACTTATGTGAGTATTTCTTCTGCTTCTTTTTCATAATGTAAGATTATATGTCATCTATGGTTATAAGTCAAGTGCTATATCATATTTTATGTACATAACCTTACTGTTATTAATACCCAATCGCAAGAGACAATAAAAAAAGCCCACCAAATGTCCAAAGACCTGGTGGGCGATAATTGTTTGTCACAATTATCGAGATTCTACTCACTTAATGCGACACCTAACACAACTCCTGCGACGAGAGGCCAGAGCGATACATCGCTGCTGGGGCGAGCATAATTATACGGGGAGGCGGATACTGTGCTCTGTTCTGGTTCAGGAGCACTCGTGGTTGCCAATACGAACTCCTTCATCTGATCCTGATCCCTAAAAACCAGACAGATTTCGTCCCTTCTTCCACCTGACATGTCTCCATACCGAGTACACCATCCCTTAAGGGTGATGTCGACAACGGGGCCGTTCTCAAGTTTGGAATCAAACTTAAACTTAGTATTATCAATACTGGTGTTCATGTTTGAAAAGCCATCGAGATACAGTGTCATACTGGAACTACTCCCTGACAAGACGTTGATCGCCTTAATGAGGCCACAACGATACACGAACGTCCTGTTCGCAATCATATCATCAGAAATAACGTCGCCTTTTTCTGTTGAAAGATTGCGCTTTTCGGTAACCTCATTTTTATAAGCCTTTCTCACCACAAACCCGAGGATACGTCTCTCGGGAATCTCAACCTCTATCGTTTGATAGCCACTACAGGTTGCTTCGGTTTGGCAAGCACGGGTGTCTGTCCGATTCGATTTATTACTCATAGCACGTATTCCTTTTCCTTGTATTGAAAATGTGCGATACCTAGCCACAATGACTAGATCTTTTCTCCTATTCCACTATAGCATACTATTATTAAAAGTCAAGTACTCTCTGAGTGCTTCTTGCCACGCTCTCATCTGAGGACCTTTGGTGTTTTGGAGGATACTAAATGCTGGCCGTTTTGCGGGGCGGGGGAATTCTGCAGAAGATACGGGCTTCACTACAACAGCTAGGCTACGCATGTATTCAAAAATCTTTTGTGCAAACTCAAACCACGAAGCCTTTCCGCTATTTACGGCATGGTAAATTCCAAACGGGTAATGTTCTTCAATGAGCGTTTTTATATACAACGCAACGTCTTTGGTAAATGTGGGGCTGCCTACTTGATCTTCAACAACGCTCAAATTTTTCTTTGTTTGTGCCAATTGCAACATCGTATCTACGAAATTTTTTCCATTTGAACCGTACAACCATGCCGTGCGTACTAAATAAAAATTACAACCTGACTCTTTCAGCGCACGCTCTCCAGCCAACTTTGAATTTCCATATTCGTTTACTGCGGGACCCGGTGAGTCCGTCTCAGAGTATCCATCTTCACTCGTACCCGGGAATACATAATCCGTACTAAAATGCACCAGCGTTGCAGAGAGTTCTTTTGCTACCGAGCCCAAATTTTTGACTCCCGTTTCATTTACCAAAAAAGCAGCTTCTTTCTGTTCTTCTGCAGCGTCTACATTTGTATATGCAGCTGCGTTTATAATGACCGTTGCATTTTCCTCCCGCAAAACCTTGCGCACATTTTGCTCATTTGTAATATCAATTTCTTCTTTATCGAGTAGCAGCGGCTTATACTGCGCAAACACATTCCCCAACATGCTCCCCAACATTCCCTTTGCGCCGATTATTACGATATTCATATAAATTTAGTATATAGGTGTTCGGACTCAAAAGGGAATACTAACGGATTAAAGAAAAAAGGCGACGGGGTTGGATCCGTCGCCTCGATATAAACTAACTTCTTCCGCGAGAACGTCTCGCTATTTTCGCAATGCTTTCCAGCCGCCGTGAAGTTCGAGGCCGAGTTGGAAGATTGCCCCGAGCGCGAGCCACTCAACAATGACGCCCTTTGCTCCCTGTTCTTTGAGGTAATCTTCAACTTCGAGAAGCGGACCAAACCAGCATTTATCGCGCCGAATACCCTTCTTGTGTTCTGGAGGATTCGGTTGTCCGCGCACCACAGTAACGCGGGTAGTGTAGAGTTCAGCGTTTGAACCCGCATCGTTCGCTGCAGGATAGATGACGAGCGGAGCGGTTTGAATGATGTTGTTCGGATCTTTCAGTCCGTACTCATCCATCAACTCCCTCAATGCCGTTTCCTCGGTTTTTTCACTGACCAGAGAAATGCCACCTGGGATTTCCAGTTGATAATTTTCTGTGATCTCAATGGGAAACTCGAAGTATGCCACCGGACGGTCCGCTGCCATGATGAGAGTCGAAAAATTCTCGAGCCCCGTTGCACGCAGCGTGCCCAAGAGAGCAGGAAGCGTATTCGACGTATCTGCTTGAATCAGGGTCGCCCCTTCGTTCAAAGACAGTACCAGCATTTTCGCCGCCAGGAGATTGCTCAGGTCTTCATTGTGAGCGGCCATCTCTCTGAGACCAAGCCTTGTCGGCACGTCGTAGAAGCTGTTCAGCCTCCCCTGATGCAGCAACGTCATTTGACTACGAGGAATCACAGTTCGAGTCATTTGTCTTTCCTTGTTCAAGTTTTCAAAAAACAAAAACCTTACTACTAAGCGCTCTGTTTAAGAACGCTGTAATCTCACACGAGAATACGTTGCGTATTGTATGCTTATATGCCTCTTTCTGTCAAGAGCCAGTCTTTGGCTACGTCTTGCACATACGCAAACGTCTCTTCATCTCGGGCAAATACCACTGGTGGCATGCGAACTACATTCCAAGGCACTTCTGAACCGTCCAAACAACGAACAATTAATCCAGCTGCATTACACAGAGCTGCAGTTGCAACAAGATCCCAATTGCGTGCATTACTTGTTACATACGCTGCTAAATTTCCCTTCAGTACACTGAGTGCCCCTGATCCTGATGGCACGTTGAGAGGGTATCTTGTGCCGTCACTCCCTAATAATTTCGTAATAACCAGTCTTCGAAAATTAGCATCAACAGATTTGTTATCATCCGTGCCAATCAAAGATTGCTTGAGTGGACGAATAGGCAAACGCCATTCTTCATAAGAACGCTCACCGTAAAATACGCCTGGCTTACCGTTAATTCCTGTGTGATAGATTTCCTTTTCCCCAAGCACCATCAAAACACTTGCTTGCGGCTTTCCATCTTTCACTAACCCCGCCATCATGGAAACAAGCGTAAATACACCGTTTGCATAGAGCGCAGAACCATCTACTCCATCGGCGCTCATAAACGTGGAGGGGAGATCAGTTACGTTATCTTCATGATCTAATATAGAAACACCGGGGATTAAATCTGCAACACCAGATGTTCCAGCTTCTTCACACAAAACAGGGACACCGGGCCATAACTGACTCAAAAGGGGTACATACGCCCGTTCGGCAATCCAATCTGCATGCAGCACAGAACTAGCGCCTTCACGATTTTCTTTTTCCGTCGCAATATCCGTAAGCTTTTCCCAATCATCAAGTAATACCTTTCCCGTATCTCGAAATACATTGGTTATAGTATGTAAATCCATTAGATAATTATATAGGGTTCAAAATAAAAAAACAGACCGCCAGGAAACCCCAGCGGTCGTCGAATTCTTCATTGTCCAACACCAGGTGTTGGAATTATGCGATCTGTTTCTGAATAACAAGCGCTGCTGCGTGCAAGTCGTGCGCGATGAAATTCTTCGGATTCGCTTGCACTTCTGCAAGCAAGTCTGGTTCTTCGATCCAATAAGCTTTGCCAGTAGAGTTGTTATGCTCTCCACTTTCAACAAGAACAGCGTTTCCTCCCATCGTAAGGATCATCTTAGAGTCCGCCGGTTTGTCGCCGATACCCCATGAAGACGCCCAATCAATTGGTCCAATCTTTGCTTCAATTTGTTCAAGCATGCCAATTCCTGGCTTTCGGCATGTGCATCCCTCACCCTTGTCGTGCGGACAAAACACAAAGGCATCAACAGTAAAACCGTGCTTTGCAAGTTCTTCAACCAGATGGTTGTTAAACGCGTGCATCACATCAAGCGTATACTTGCCTTTTGAAATACCAGACTGCCCAGTTGCAATTGCAAACTTAAAGCCAAGATCTTTCAGAACTGTCAGCCCTTCGACAACGTTGGGTCCAAGCTTAAAATCTTCGATGAGGTGAGTGTACCCCACATCAATATTCAATACTCCGTCTCGATCTAATACGATAATTTTTTGCAATGTGGTATTCATACCACAATTGTTTCATAAAAATACATACAAATCAAACAGCAAAAAAATAGGGCCGCAGCAGAGTAAAATCTGCGGCGAACCCTTTGAGTTTAGGAACACAACCTGGTGTTGAATTATGTTAGTTGTTGCTGAATAATCAATGCGGCTGTGTACAGATCGTACGCTGTGAAGTTTCTGGGATTACCCAGAGCTTCTGTCAGAAACCCTGGTTCTTCATTCCAGTAGTCTCTTTCTTTCCCGGAGTTGTTATTCGGTCCGCTTTCCACAAGCACAGATGAACCGCCCATGTTCAAAATCATTAATGCATCCGCCGGCTTGTCGCCAATGCCCCAAGCAGTTGACCAATCAATCGGTCCCAATTTAGTTTCAACGTCCTGCAGCATGGCAATACCTGGTTTCCTGCATTCGCACTTCTCTTTTTTGTTGTCGTGCGGGCAAAAAGCAATAGCCTCGATTGAGATGTCGTGCCGAGACAGCTGTTCAAGCAATGCATCGTTGAACGCATGCATTTGCGCTTCTGTATACATACCCTTCCCAATCCCAGACTGCCCCGTCGCAATTGCGAAGCGAAAGCCGAGACTCTTTAAAAGTGTGATTCCTTCAATCACATCAGGAAGAATTATCAAGCTTTCCAGACGATGAGTATAACCACCATCATCAACTAGCACCCCATCGCGATCAAATACCATTAACTTTTTTATACGTGGCTTGAGACTCATCTGTACATTATCCTTTCAAAACGCGACCAAAAGAACGTAAATTTGAAAAGTTCCACTTTGCCCACTCTAGTGCCAAAAGGCTGTCTGTGTCAATATTCGGCCAATAAAAAAAGGCGGCTGTAACATCACAGCCGCCCAACCCAGAAAACCAAGCGCGAACGCTAACTCGTGCTCATGGGATGCTCATATTCGTGTACCTGGAATGCAATTTCGATTGCGGAACAAACCGCCGTGAATCGCTCCAGCAAATCTCGCTCCATCACCAGAGCGACGCTATCGATTTCTTTCGTAACGTCACGAACGAGCCCCTGCAGCCCTTCATTATGTGGCGGAACCTCCTTAGCTCCACCGTTGCAAACATTACCGTACACATTACATAGGTGAATACCCCACATCTTGTCCGTTTCGTCCTGAGAACGCAACACCACAATTCCCCAAGTGTCCCGTCCTCTGAAGTTTTGTGGAATATCTATGGGAAAGAGATTTCCGACCCAAATATCCCCAGTTTCTCGTAACTTAGGCGTAGTGATAATAAAAAGCTTAGTTTTCACGACTAGACCTCCTTATTGGAATTTCAAAAATACAAAGTGCAATTGAGGGCAGAATTTACCAATCCTGAACTCAATACCACCCTACATTTCGTACATGATTTTACAAGTAAAATTGGGAAGAAAAATGGCGACAGGTTTTTTAAGTCTGCCGCCTCGAGATTATCCGTGAGAACACGCCCTTCAGAGACGAGCCTCTTACTGTATTCCTCTTTTCTGGCACTGGTAGAGCAGCCTGAGCAACATGTGTTCAGTTTTTCCACCAGGCACATTACAAGTGGGACTATCCAGATCCACTGAACACTGCGTCTCAAACCAATGCACTGCGCTCAGTAGCGGCATTGCAAGATATTCCTGAATGCCTTCGCTCTTTGCTCGTTCGCTGAGCTTAGGTTCTCCGATGCAAAGAACTCCATTTCCCGAATGAAACTCAGGAATATTCCCTTCCTGATACGCCCGCCGAGTCATCAACGGTGCGGACGCAATGAGTTTCAGTCCCTCAGCTTCCTGGGCAAGTTCCCGTAATGCACGCGTCGTTGTCTGTTCAGTTGAGGCTTGTACTCCACCAGGCGTACTCCAGTGAAATCCGTTTGGTACTGCTGGTCGATACATCAACTGTTGTACCAGTTCGAGATCTTTGAGCCCCAATCTCGATTGATTGAGCAGGCTCAAGGCGTCGAACAGATCGAGGGTTGCGCCAACTTGTCGATCGCCAAACAGACTGTCTGTCAGATGTTGCTGTGGCAGCCGAACCACCAAATTTATGGCGGACAGGATGCCGTTGACACGCACAAAAAAGTCGACTGGGAATGGACATTTCTTGTCCGTTCCTTGGATATGAGCGTGCCAGCCCATGCTCACGATTCGGAGTCTTCCGGGTTCACGATCCTTGATAGCACCCACTTGGGGCAGCATACCAAGAAGTTCCTCCATCGGCTCCTGTGTGAGTCCTTCCAATATGGTTGGAGTCAAGACAGCCTTCAGCTTTTCAGAGTTCTTCCAGACCTCAGAAGCTGCGACAATAATCTCATTCATCTTTACATTCCTCCACGATTTGTCAAAGAAACAATTAACCGTTTAAAACACTGCACTCCCACCTTGAGAGCACGGTGCATTATGTGCATAAAGAAACATTTCTGTCAAGGGTGATTTTTCCCTGACTCTATCATACGATCTTTGACAAATGCTTAAGTACGCACTAGTGTACTTTAATTGTTCGTTTTCAATTCACACAGCTTATTGACGAAAGAAAGTCTAATGAATCAATCTTCCAATGACCCGCTCAGGTTCGAGGAACGCGCTGCTGGAATCCTTGCAACCGCCGCAACAACGTACGAAGACTTCGGCGAAGCGGCAACAGACTACCTCAAATTTTTTGAAGGTGCCAGCCTGGAGGATCAGTACCAACTCTTCGCTTTGCTCGTGTCGAACCATCGCCTTCGACTTCCGGAAAGAGAAAAAATGGCAGATCCAAACTCTTATCTTAACGACATGCAATGGCAGCTGGCCCTTGGCCGTGTGTACGACGTGGCAATCGAATGCTCTATGTTGATAATCCAAGAGAACGACACACTCGAACAAACCGCACAAATGCTATGGGATTTTCTGAAGCGGTACGAGGGAGTAGACCTCACGGCAGCACTCGGCAGTATACTATCCCATGAAGCGATATTGCCGTATGCACAACTACCCTCAGAACTTGTTGCCACTCAGAAATCCGAAGTATATGATCAGGAGCATAATTGCATTATTCCTCAACTCGCTATCCTCCATCGCCTCAAACACATTCCAGGGGTTGAAATTATCCAGGCCGCCGTCGCAATGGAGAGACTTCTTCAACAAATAGGAACGCATGAGGCACGCGTAGCGCTTCTGGCGGACTACTGCCACCATTCGTTTCAAATGTTTCAAACGATCAATAGATTGGAAAGGGAAAATGCGTTGATGCGTGCTCGACACGAAGCCTTGTTTCCACCAGGCGATCAAAATCAATCGGCGAACTAAGGATTCCAACTTCGAGTAATAAAAAATCAACCCAAAACCACACCTCGAAAGAAAGTGTGGTTTTTTCTTTATATACCCTAAAACATACCAACAGCAGCTGATAAGAAAATATAAGATTCTATAAAAAAGACCCTCAACGCGAATGCGTCGAGGGCTGAGCGTTTTCGATGAGAAGCATGCTCCTCATCGCTCTTGATTCACAAATTCCAGCATACTTTGAAGAAACGGTTTTCGGTTCTGCTCATGATACGGGTTATTAAACTTTGCCCAGCGATCGTTCAAGGTCTCTGGAGTATCACCAACTACGATTGGAGCTGGTTCCCCTTGGAACCAAAACCATGCTGGTCCTTCCGGCTTGTGCTTCAAAGCATCTTCAATCCAAAATAAGACATGTCCGTTTCTGTGACTTGTAGCATTGTAATGCCAAAGACCTGAATCGTCTTGAACAAACTCCCCTTCTTCGGTCTGTTTCTTTTCCATTTTTCAATACCTTTCGTATATAGGGCTATGATGTATGCTTCACAAAAGTAACAAAGGTTTTCAAAAATCATCAAATCCACCGATGCGTACGGTAGCACACCAAGTATGATCTTGTCAAACAGATTTTTGGCAAGAAAAAACTGCCCAAGAGAGGAACTCAGGGGCAGTGTTGTGACCATCCATAATTAATAGGTCCTATTGATCACTATCAAAACTCTTCGAGAGAGCATTTAGCTTCTCAAAAATCTCTTTACTCAACAACGAGAGGTCCGTACACCCTTCGGGAATACCGTGATCTCGAAAAAGCTGCTGTACCGCGCAAATCTTGTTTTCCATCCGCTGCCTGTCTTTTGAAAGACAGACATAATGGACGTCGAAAAACCCAACTGGCACGGTTATCATTTGCGAAGGATCTTCCAAACAAGCAAGAAACTTCTTTGCGTCAGTTTTCGAGAGATGGAGAAGGCTCCAATGTTTAGCAAAGTATCGTTCAGCGACAATTTTGAGATCACGAACCAAAGGCGATCCCATGTCCATCCTCTGTCGCGGGCCAGTCTCGTTCATAATCCGCTTGCTGTAGGCATAGCTGTCATAGTCCATGACCGCGCCGATAGCTACATTGAGAGATATGTCTTTACTCCACAATAAAAGGCTTTTGTCTCCAGACATCAGGATATTGTGAGCCTCCCGCAAATTACAAAAACCACTTGTGTTAAATACCATCAGCGACAAGTTTGTTTCATCAATAGGCACAGAAAAAATCACACTTGGATGAGAAATCCTGAAAACTCTATCATCCCTGTCCTCCTGCCCATACATGTAAGTTGCATTTCGAATCTCCGCGATGATTTGCGATGTAAGCCCGTGGAGTTCGACGGGCAAACTTCCTCCCATAGGCTCCAACTTACTTCTGGTTTCTTCATCGAGCACAACTCTCGGCTGTATACTCACGTCTATTCTCCTTCTGTAACGGTAATTGTCAAAAATCAAACCGGAACGCTACGCGCATTATGTGCATATTGGAGCATGTCTGTCAAGAGCGAAAAAGCCCAATTTGTAACGGCCTATCATCTTGGCTTAATTTGCAATTTATTTAAAAATTTTATCAAACCTTCTTCCATTCTTGCCAAATTTTTCTTAATTTCTTTTAAATCCTTCTGCATCTGTCCAAGCGGTTTCACGCATTCAATAAGAGCTTTATATGTAATATCAATTTCTTTCATACCGCCATTATACCACAACTGCATCCGCCAATACTGGAAATTCTGCGTCTCTTTCCGAAATAATAGGACTGTTTACTGGCCACTCAATTCCAATTGCTGGGTCATTCCAAACAATTCCTCTCTCATGTTCTTTTGAATATTCCTCTGTGCAGTAATAGACTAATTCGCTATCTTCTTCTAACGCACAAAACCCATGCGCAAAGCCTGGCGGAATATACAGCATGTTTTTTTCTTTTGCAGTAAGCGTTACCCCTACCCATTGCCCGTATGTAACGGATTCTTTTCGGATATCAACAGCAACATCAAACACACTCCCATGGCTTACGTGTACTAATTTCCCCTGTGCTTTTGGCGGAATTTGGTAATGCAGCGCGCGCACAACATCTTTCTTACTTTTTGAATAGTTCACTTGAACAAAATTCACATCAATACCCGCAGCTGCAAATTCAGAATGCTTAAAAAATTCAGCAAATTCCCCTCGTTCATCAGGAAACACTTTAGGAGTAACAATTATTACACCCTCTAGTTTTGTTTTTTGAAATTCAAATGGCATATACTTTAATTACTTTCTTCTTGCTGTTGCGCCAAAAAATCATTCAGCCACTGCCGCGCTTGTTCGGGAGATAAAATTTCAGTATCTTCTTTTTTTATTTCGTCAGTCATATGGTTTATTTTAACCTATCTTTTTAATAGTTGTATATATGCTTCTGGAGGCAAATTGATAGAGCCTTTCGTAGACAAACGCTTTTTCCCCTTTTTCTGCTTGTCTAAAAGCTTTCGTTTTCTGGTTACGTCTCCTCCGTACAACTTTGCCGTTACGTCTTTCCGAAGTGCTGGTACCGTTTCGCGCGCTACTACCTTTCCACCAATCGCAGCTTGAATTGGCACTGCGAATTGTTGGCGAGGTACCAAGTCTTTTAGTTTATCTACCACTCTGCGACCAATTGCTTCTGCTTTGGTGCGAGGAATTATTAAGGACAGCGCTTCCGCAATTTCATGATTCATTAAAATTGTCAGCTTCACCACATCTGCGTCTCTCCAACCGATTACGTCGTAACTGAGCGAACCGTATCCAGATGTTATAGATTTTAATTGGTCATACAAGTCAACAACCAATTCTCGAAGTGGTAATTCATAATGCAACAGCATGCGCTCTGTACCCAACACTTCTTGCGAAATTAAATTTCCTTCATGTTGCGCCATTACTTCAAATACTGCTCCTAAGTATTTTCGTGGGAGCAAAATATCTGCGCTACACCACTGCTCTTCCATAGATTCTATGAAGCTGGGGTCAGGAAATGCATCTGGTGTATGAATATCTTTCTTCTCACCGCTGGTTAACACAACGTGGTAGAGCACGCTTGGCGTAGTAACTACCAGCTCAACGTCAAATTCTCGACGCAATCTTTCTTGCACTATCTCCAAATGCAACATTCCTAAAAATCCACATCTAAACCCTTGGCCCAGTGCGTGGCTTCGCTCCATGTGTGCTGTTAAGCTAGAATCATTTAATTGCAACCGGCTCATCGCTTCGCGCAGCACCGGGAAATCACTTCCATCAACGGGGTATAATCCTGCAAATACTTTTGGTTGCGGAATTGCAAACCCAGGGAGTTGCTGTACATTTTGTTTTTCTGCTGTTTTCGTAATAGTATCACCCACGCGCGCTTGTCGAATATTCTTTAAGCCCGTTGCGATGTATCCAATTTCTCCCGCACCAATAGTTTCCCGCGCAGTAAACTGCGGCTTAAACACGCCAACTTCCACAACACGGTCGTCCACGTCTGTTCCTAAGAATGTTATAGCATCGCCTTGGGTTACACTGCCTTCCATCACTCGAACATACGCAACTACACCCTTGTAGTCGTCGTATACGGAGTCGAAGATCAAGGCACGAAGTGCCGCAGCCCCGTGGTCTGGAGCATCTGCGACAGACTTTACGGGGGAGCCAGGGCGCGACGCCGCTGGAACTCGCGCAATTACCGCATCAAGCACCTCTAATACCCCTTGTCCCGTTTTTGCAGATATGTGCAAAATGTCTTCTTTTTTAGAACCCAATAAATTTATTATTTCTTGCGAAACACCCTCCACATCCGCAGCAGGCAAATCAATTTTATTTATGACGGGAATAATTTCTAGGTTTTGTTCAAGCGCAAAATACAAATTAGAAACCGTTTGTGCCTGCACGCCCTGCGTTGCATCTACCAGTAAAATAGCACCCTCAACTGCCTTTAAACTTCTGGATACTTCATATTGAAAATCTACATGCCCGGGTGTATCTATTAAATTTAATACAAAGCCTTTGTGCTCCATGCGGACAGGTTGCAGCTTAATCGTAATTCCTTTTTCCCGTTCCAGCTCCATTGAATCGAGTAGCTGCGCCTGCATATTTCTCATCTCCACAGTATGTGTCAGCTCAAGCATCCTGTCTGCCAGCGTGCTCTTTCCATGATCTATATGCGCAATAATGCAAAAATTCCGTATTTCCATAGAATTGTATGAAAATACCACGCTTTGTTGATTATTTCAACTTTGGTTTTAGG
>CAYIHP010000006.1:7158-17318 GCA_964363175.1 uncultured Candidatus Saccharibacteria bacterium | reverse complement strand
TAGCCACACGTACAGCCCCCAGGGTATGTCCATAGCGGCAAGAATGTTTTGATGCCCTTCTACTATTTCAAGAAGATTAACCGTCCCAAACGACATAGGTAGCGTTGCTACAAGTGCACCAAGTACGCCAATGCCTAATTTACGAGAAAAGTGGAGCATGCCGAGCGCTCCAATTGCCGTTGACGCATAAATAGATAATCTAAGTCCCGCAGGGGTCCCAAATAGCAGTTCTAGTATGTATAGCGGGCTAAATACTGGAAATTCTGGGTCGCCAAGTGCAGACGTTCCTCCACATGTATACGGGTTCCAAAGGGGGAATTGTTTATGAACTATAATCGAATCTCTTAAATTAGTATGCATCGAGAAGTAGTAATCCCAATCAGAAATTCCTAAATTTCCATACGAAAACCAAAAAGGGAGCAGGGCGATGGGGGTTATGAGTACACAAAGAGCAGACGCGGCGACCCATTGATATTTTGGCAATCTTGAAATAAGAAGTGCCCCAAGCGCAAAAATAATTCCTGCAATTATCCCTTGAAGTGTTTCAAAAGGGAAGGGCATAAATAGTACTTACAAATATCTTTTCATCTTCTCCCATAGCCTTAAAGTCTTTGACTTTTTTCCAGTTTGAAGGAATTTTTTTAAATACATTATTTCCATTTGTTACAATCATTGTTTTTACGGGAGTTTTTGCAAGCCATTCTTCTTCCATTTCAGGTGTAGGAGAATCTTCGTCGGGAAAGTATTTAGCATTTGGGTCAAAGTAGAGTCGTGCGGGCAAGTATGCTTGGTCAAATCCGATGGGGCCAGGTAGGTTGCGTGCATAGCGAGCTGCACGGTAACTTACAGAGTCCAGGGCGGTATTTTCGTTATATCTATCTATCTCAGCGTTGATGTTTTTTGATAACAATACCGCGATAATAAAAAATGGTAGTAGGGATAGTGTTATTGCGCTCATGGTTAGTATTTTTTTTGTTTTTGGGACTTGTGATAGTAGCGCAGTTGCAATCATGAGGATAATGAGAGGGTACGATTGTTGGTAGTGTTTTGGAAACGGATGGAACCAAGTGGCAATACCAAGTTGTGATATAAGAACAACAAGAATAACAAGTCCTCGCCACCTTGTTTCTATAAGAAATAGAGGCACACTTGCGAGAACCCAGGCGGCGCTTGCTATAGGGATAATACTTGTAACTTGACTATTTGCGTATACCGCACAAGCGGCAATAAGTGTAAAGATTATCCATAGGGCAGAGCTTATTGTTCGACTATGTTGTATTTGTTTGCTGTATTTGAGAAATGCGTACCATACCCAAAGTACTCCTATTGATACAATGAACATAGGATTTGTAAGTTTTACTCGTTGCAGGGTGTCCCAAGAGGGTTTCCACATAGATCCAATAACTCCCCACGTTGCACCAAGAGAGTCTTGGAAGGCGAGGTATGAATTTACAATTTGCAATCTGTCACCTTTAAAATATTCTGTATACAGCGGATGCCCGTAGGTAACATAGTTATGTAAGAAAAATGGCAACACCAATACAAGTGCAGGTAGGTACATAAGGCTAAGTCTTTTACAGGATGCATAAAATGTATGCAAAGATTTTCGTGTATACACGGTATATAGTTCGTATATAAGTGAGAGTGTTCCTAGTACTGCTGCTGCCATAAACCCTTCTTGCCGTACCATTGCGCCATATCCTAAACAAAGTCCAAATACTATAAAATTCCGAGTTTTATTTTGTGAGTATGCTTTGAAAAGGAACAGCAAAGATGCAAGAAGTAGTGCCGTATACAGGCTATATGGTTCTGGGCGTAGTGATGTCCAGAAGTAATCTTTTTGGAACGCAAGAATGCTACTGCTCACAATTGCTGTTGGCCATGAAAGATGAAGTGTTCGCGCAATTGCCGCAATAAGAATAATACCAATAATGCTTGCAATAATTTGTGTGTATCGCATGACGTGCTGATCGTTAAACAGCCCCGATGCATAAAATGGCGTGAGGATAAGAGGATAGCCGGGTAAGCGTTTGGTGTTTTCAAAAGGATTTTTGAATTTGCTGATTGTTTGGCTAATAGATAAATAGTTGTATGCATCTCCACCACTTACTCCTCCAAAATAAGGAACAGCTGCAATTCGTATTCCTAGAGCTAGTATGGCAACGAAGCACAAACTTATAATCCAAGCTTTTTTCATATTTGGGAAAAATGCTGGCAGTGCAACTAGCAAGGATGCCAGTATTGCAATGAGGATATATGTCCACACTTCTTGTCTATTTTGAATTGTCGTAAACATTGCTCTCCAAAGCGGAACCTTTTCTTGCAAAGCGAGCGCAAGGTCGTTACTTTTTGGATTAAACCGTACGCCGATTGCATTTTGATATGTAGCGTTTGGTGCAGAAAAAAATAGTTGGATACTTTTGCCTTTAGGAATTGGCGTTTGTTTAAAGTTTACGTATGCAAATTTATCGTCCTGAATATTTTCTTTCGTAATGGTAGTTGAAATTATTTGTTGTCCTGTTTCTGTGTCAGTAACAAGCAGATGCACATCGCTGAGACTATTTGACTTTCGCATATTCACTAAAATTGCACCGATGCCAGTTACGGAATTTTCTGAATACATGTTTTGCAGAGCAAATGTTTCCTCGTACAGTATTCGATGTGCATTATAGGTGTCTACTCCGTAGGACAATACGCGGTATTGAGTAACGGGAATTTGGGAGGCGAGCAGAAAGGCCGAGAAAGCAATGCCACCAAAAAGTGCCTTTTTATTCATTTCTCGAGTATAGCAGTTTTTGGTACTGTTGAAAGCATGTGTGGGATAGCCGGAATATGGGATATACAGGGAGCGCCGCTCAAAGACGGGGCAATTGACCGTATGCAAAAAACGCTTACGCACAGAGGCCCAGACGCTTTTGGGGTATATGCTTTGCCCTATGTTGCATTTGCCCATACCCGGCTTTCTATTATTGATGTGTCTAGTGCTGGGGCTCAGCCGTTTACTTCTTCTGATGGTCGCTATGTTCTTGTATTTAACGGCGAAATATATAACTACAAAGAACTGCGAGAGCAATACTTTTCATCTGAAACGTTTTCATCTAGCTCAGATACAGAAGTATTGCTGCATATGCTCATTCGATTTGGCCCAGAGGCGCTACCGAAACTGAGGGGTATGTTTGCATTTGCTTTTTTTGATACACAAGAAAACAAAATGCTTCTTGCATGTGATGCTTTTGGGAAAAAACCATTGTATTATTCTTGGAAAAACAAGACGTTTTTGTTTGCATCTGAGCCAAAGGCGTTAATTGCATCCGGATACCTTGAAGCAAAACTGGATACTCATGTAGTTGAAAAGTATTTATTACATGAATACTGCCCGTCTCCGCTTTCTGGTTTTAAGGACATATACACCCTTGGCGCCGGGCAATATATGGAAATTACCCCAGATTCGCAAAAAATTGTGCGATGGTATCGACTAAAAATTTCGCCAAAAAGTCATATATCATTTCAGAATGCACTCGTAACGTTTGATGATTTGCTCGGGCAGGCAGTAGAGCGAAGAATGGTTGCGGATGTTCCGGTCGGTATTTTTTTAAGCGGTGGACTGGATTCTAGTACTATTGCCTGGTACATGCGTCAAATAAAAAAGGAGGGGGAAATTCATTCGTGTTCTGTTAAATTTAATGATGCCAGTTTTAATGAAGAGCATGTGGCGGCGCAGGTTGCAGATAGCTTACAACTTACTCATCATAGCGTAACCTTTACGAAAGACACTTTTTTAGAGTCTTTGCGTGAACTTATGCCTCTTCTTGATATACCCCTTGCAGATGCGTCACTCTTACCTACTTATATAGTCAGCAAACTTGCCAGAAAACATATGAAAGTTGTTCTTGATGGGGATGGAAGTGATGAATTACTTGGCGGGTATGGAACATTCGCAGCGTATGAACTTGCGCAGGCAGTAGACTTCGTGCCGAAACAGTTTTGGCAACTTTTTTCTGCTCTTGCAGATATGCTCCCTGTTTCTCACTCCTACTTTTCATCCGATTTTAAGATAAAATCATTTTTACGAGGATTAACTTACCCAAGTGAGCGAAATTTGCAGGTGTGGCTTGGAGCTTTTACGGAAAAAGAAATAGAATTGCTGATGATAAAAAAATCTGGCAACGCAATTTCACCGCTATTTGACGCAGTCGATTCGCTCGTTCCACCTTCTGTTCACGACAGCTTTGATAGAGCTTCGCTGTACCATATACAAACATATTTACATCGCGATATTCTGGTAAAATTAGACCGCGCAACGATGGCAGTGGGACTGGAAGCGAGAACACCATTTTTGGATACTGATCTGGCAGAATTTGTGATGCGTCTTCCGTCTTCGTATAAAAAAAATAAACGTATATTGCGTGAACTGATGCAAGGGCGATTACCGAACGTTGTGTTATCTCGAAAAAAGCAAGGATTTGGAATACCTATATCTTCTTGGTTTTCCGGTGAGTTACTTTCTTTTGTTAAAGAAACGCTGTCTCAGAAACGCATCGAGAAACAAGGGATTTTCAAATATTCATATATTCGAACATTAATTGATCAGCATGCAGCTAAGCAGTATGACCATCGAAAAAAGTTATGGACGCTGATGATATTTGTGCTGTGGCATGAGCGGTGGATTATGGAGAAATAAAGTTTGTCATCCCGGCCTCCGAGCCGGGATCCACGTCAGCGATTACCTGGATTCCGGGTCAAGCCCGGAATGACACGGTTTTATGATATAAATACAGTATGCGTAAATTAGTCATTATTTTCATACTTTTTCTCGTCGCAAACGCTGCATATTTGCACCGTGTGCCGGGCTTGCTTGGGGATGAGGGCTCTGAAGGGGAAAACGTATACCAACTTCTGCAAAGTGAGAACATTACTATTATAGGCGAACGTTCTTACATAGGGCCACTTATTGATTACGTTCGTGTACCGTTTATTGCCGTATTTGGATACACGCCACTTGCACTTCGTATGCTGATGCTCACCGCGTCTATTGCAATATTTTTCTTGGCAAAAGCTGTGCTTATAAAATTGTTTGATGAAGATGTGGGAATGATTGCTCTTGTGATATTTCTCTTTTCGCCCATATTTTTATTGCAACAGCGATTAGGATGGGCTATTACGTTAAATATATTCTTTTTCTGGTTGCTTATATATGCGTTGATGAGCACTTGGAAGTACAAGTGGCTTCTTTCGGGGCTTATTGCAGGCATTGCTCTTTCTAACGATATTATTTTTCTCCCGACACTTGTTGCAACAAGTATTTGTTTATTTGTAGGCTATGTACTATCTGGGAATATACGTGAAAAAACTATTTTACTGATTACATCCAGCTGGCTTGTTATAGTGGGCTTTGTCGCCGGGTTTGGCACTCAGGCAGCAGTCCTGCTGCTGTTTACAGAAGATCAGGGGAGTAGGGCAGAAGTAATTGCAGGGTTTAGCAGTCGTTTGGCAGAATATCTCCCTTCGTTGCCACTCTATATCTCTGGTTCTTCGTATGTTGCCAGATACACAGGAACAGAATTTTCGCCATTTGCGATATCCACTATTTCGCTTATTCTTTGTGTACTTGCTTGTATAGGGCTATTTCACAAGAAAAGAATGTACATACTCTTGTTTCTTATTGGCCTTGGTATCCACAGTTATTTACTCCTATACATGGTCGACAGATTTACGCTCAGATATTTTGCATCACTTTCGATGATTATTTGGTTACTTTCCGGAATTGGTTTTGGTGTTATTGTAAAACGTTTTGCACCGCAAAAAATAGTCCAATTTGCACCTATCTGTATTGCGATATTTCTGATGTTCTGGACAGCGTACACAACGCTTATTCCATTTTTACGTACAGGAGGAAGTTTACAAGAGTTTTCACTAGGCAATAGAAATGATAAGGCTTCTGCATTTGTTGATATTCGTCCACTTGCTTCTTGCGTTCGCGGAAAGGGGATTGTGTATGCCACGAGTCAAGATATTTATGACCGTTTATTGTATTTGAGTCGCAGTGATGATCAAATTCAAGTTGTGGACGGAGAGCATAAAGCTCAGGCGCAGTTCATTATTAGATATAAAAAACCTGACCAGCAATTTATGTCAGACGCAAAGTCAATTTGTCCTGATGTTCCCTTTTTTACTGTATTATCAGCTATATGAAATACCCAAGATCCCGAACGCAGAACATAGCGCTTATTGGCTTGTTGCTCGCAATTTCTCTTGCAACTCGCACATTGAACCTGGGTACGTTTTTGACGGCAGATGAAAAGACGTGGCTCGGCAGATCGTACGAATTTATTCGAGCGTTCAAGGACGTGCGCTTCAACGACATGTTACAAACTACTCACCCTGGAGTTACGACGCTTTGGACAGCCGGAATAGCTGTTACTACCAAAATGTTTGTTTCAGGCGTTCCCTTTACGAATGCTACACTCTTTCACTTTATAAAATCTGCGCAGTTTTCAATTGCATTTTTGAATGCTTGCGCGGTTCCTGTTATATATATTTTTCTTTATGCTCTTCTGAAGCGAAGAGATATCGCATTCTTTGCTGCACTGCTTATAGCGTTAAACCCTCTCCTTATTGGATATTCTCGCGTGGTGCACGTGGACGCATTGCTCGGAAGTTTGCTCACGCTCGCAGTTCTCGCATCTATGTTATATGCGCGTAGCCTAGAGCGTCAGTGGCTTATTGCAAGCGCTGTACTTTCAGCGCTCGCATTACTGACAAAAATACCCGCAGTATTTATTTTGCCGTTTATTGTTTGCGCGTTGATTGTATATTACGTCATTCCGGCCCGTGAGCCGGAATCCAGACAATCGACGACGTGGATCCCGGGTCAAGCCCGGGATGACATTCGTTTGTTTCTTATCAATCGTTTTCGAGACGCACTTATATGGCTTTTAATTGTTACGCTCATGATTTTGATTATTTGGCCTGCGCTACTCTGGGTTCCAAACCCGGTAGGGAATGTTTTAGCCGTTAAGCGGGATATTTCCGTTGCAGCTACAACTCCGCACAATATGTCGGAAGATTACAGCTTAAATCCATACCATTACCCCGCGGCGTTACTTTCTCGTTCCACCCCAGTTTCGCTTATAGGTACTATCTTGGGGCTTATTGCTATTGCTGTTTCGTATAAAAAGAAAAGCTCATCTCCTGAGATGCTCTTACTAGCAATATATCTTGTTGGGTTTGTAGTCATGATGACTTTGGGTGCAAAAAAAGGGGACAGGTATATTCTCCCCGTATTTTTTGCGTTAGATATATTAGCCGCGTACGGAATTGTTTGGTTTACCGCACTTCGCACCCCACCCAACCTCCCCTTGAAAAGGAGGAGACTGAGCATGCTCGTTGGACTTTCGTGTACTTTATATCTTCTATTTGTCGTAAATTCTTACCATCCCTACGCAATTGCATACAGCAATCCATTATTTCCAGACAATATTAGCCAAGAGCTGGGTTGGGGAGAGGGGTTAGATCAAGTGGCCGCATGGCTCAACGCAAATCACCCAACATCTACCGTAGCATCCTGGTACCCGGGAGAGCTTGGGCCCTTTACCACAGCAAACGTGCTTCATATAAATGCGCATAAGCAAAACCAAGTGCAATTTATTGTCTTGTATAAAAATATGTTTGGGAGAGAACCGTCACACTATGCAAATGATTTTATAGACGAATATTACAAAAAACGAGAGCCAGTATTTGTCGCTCGCATTGCTGGTAAAGAATTTGCTTGGGTGTACGAGAAGCCAAGCTACTCAAAAACAATTGGTGATTTAGACGCTCAAACAATTGTTGTACAAGAAGTAATAGTAGAGCATGAGAGCCTTGCAGCGTTTCGCATACTTCCTGCCACTCGTTTTGGCGATGTAAAAACCGGATCGTTTGATATGAGCGTTTCACGTTCATTAGAAAGTGCGCCGCTCTTTACGAAGCAAGTTGCTATTTCCGATTTGAAAGATGCTCTGTGGTATCAGGTTGATATACCTACGGATGTGAAGATAACAAAAGGCGAGCACCTATTCATTAGTATCCGAACAATGAACTCATCTGCGCCGTATGCATCAGTGCGATATGCACAAGATCCAATTCGAGGAACACCTATATATATTTCTCGTACAGGAAACATCGATGATGCAGTCCAAAAGCCCGGTTCTTTAGGCTTAGAGCTTATGTATGTGGGAATCGACGGGAAACAAGCAAGTGAACTTGAGACCAAGTTGCTCCGGTAAGCGCGAGAAGTATTCCGATTGATGTGAGAATTTTTGATTTTTCTATTGCGGGAGAAACATATCGGAACGATACTACGTGCGTGCCAGAGGGTATTTGTGCTGCTTTAAATACGGAGTTTGCTCTGTAGGTGGGTACTACTTGGTCATCAATAAACGTTTGCCATTGCAGGCTGCTCGAATCTGTTAACACTACATACGCCTGTGTACTTGCAGTGGTTGTAATGTCGACGCGTGTGTTTGTATATTGCGTAATGGTTGCAGATGATGTAAACGGAAGCGGTGAGGAGGCATTTTCTTTGGGTGGAGCTGATCCCGATATAAAAACACTGGTTTGCGGGTCGTATGGCGTATTTTTGAGATGATACCGAACCTCATCGTCAGCAGCAACAAATTGCCCATTTGGCACAATAAATGCTTTTGGGTACGCTTGCGGATTTGCATACAAGCGCAGACGAGACTGCCCAGTATCTGCTTCATCTTCTAGTGTATAGCCTGCGTCTATCATTGGGTCATTCGTTTGGCCGTAATCAAGGAGTTGTATGAAGTGCGTTATCCCGCTCATGTCTACTAATTTTTTGTTTCTTGTAAGCGCGTGAACGCCGTCCCCGTCGAATGCGTCGGAATCGTTTGCAAAAAATGAATCTATAAATGACCTATACGGTTTTAACGAAAGTGCTCCTATCCACCGGGCGCTTGATGATCCTGCCACCGCTTGAATGTGACGCACCATGAGCTGACTTTCTTTATCTACAGTATGAAGAAACAAAGGAGTATACTCTACGCTAAATTTCTTTTTAGACCGCGCGAGTTGCTCTGCTGTTGGACTCTGCACGCGTATAAAATATACTTCTTCGCCTTCGCTTTTACTCGGACTCACAAACACTTTCATGTTCGTGTTTGTATCGCTTTGGAACGTAATGTACAAATTGTTACGTTCTGGTACGGGGATATCGCTCAAGCAGAATTGCTTTTTTGAATACTTGAATACTTCCTCAGATGTAACCGTTTGTTCCTGCCAAACTTTACCATCAAGCCCCGAGCGCATAATAACGGTCATTTCTGATTTTTCTGCACTATCTGCATGTATAGGTAATATAAAACATTCGAACATGTCTTCTCTTTGCTCTAGTTTTTGAACAACGCTAAACAATGGGGATATAAAATCAGTGAGCTTCCTTTCTGCACCAGGATTTCCTGTTACGGGTAAATGCTCGGCAGCATACAAGCGTGCAGGAAATCCTGTTTTCTCCCTGTATTCCATAAGATCTGCCACGAATGGTGAGGGTGTATATGCTGTGTGAGCAGGTACCCGTGGATTAAAATTCCAGCCATAAAATAGCAATGTAGTGGCTGCGCATACAGGTAAAATCCATATACGCAGCATGTTTATTTTTGGACGAGAAAAACCAGTACACATAACAATTCCAGGCAGTAGTGTGCCAAGGACAATAAGTAAAAAGGAGACTGTGTGCGTATTGAACAATTCTATAAGTTTTACGAGAGCGCTCGGCTCTGAATATGCGTATATCCAAAATGGAAGCACGATGAGTATGCAAACAAACACGTAGCCAAATATGCAGCTAAGAGTTTTCCGTTGCCAGGACGTTTTTTTCATTGTCAATGTGTCGTGCAGTCCGATACTAGAGAGAAGTACAATGCCAATATCAAAGAAATATACAAATCTTCCTACAACCCCAATGCTTGTAATGTAGTGGTTTTCTACGAGATACGTGTACACGGAGAAGTATTTCCCCAAAGCAAGAAGAATACCTGCACTCAAGAGTATAATACCTGCAACGCGTTCTAAGCGCCGCTCTTTCCATGAAAGTAAAGAAAAACCCGCAAGTATAAGCGGAATAATGCCCGTAAATGCCGCTAATTCTTGAAAACCTT
>CAYIHP010000006.1:0-7148 GCA_964363175.1 uncultured Candidatus Saccharibacteria bacterium | reverse complement strand
TTGGACCTGAATAATTTTCATGGTTACCATAGAAATAAGGAAGTATTAAAGTGATTGTGTAATATGGTGGATAGCTAAATTCGAACAGCTCTTCTTTTGGAAGTCCACCGGCTCGCTCTGTTTGAGGGAGAAATTCTTGGAGAGGCAGAAGCGCAAATGATGATAGTAAAAAAGCTAGTATGCCGGCGTAGAGAGTTGCGTATACTGCTTTTGTGTTCCAGTTCTGGAGAAGCATACTTAATCCAATAATCGTTGCTGCGATATACACGTATAAAACGACTTGTGGTTGTCCGCTTACGGCAATGAAGGATGCAACAAGTGCAAGGCTTGTTGCCCGCGCAAAAGTAGCTTTTTTAATAAGAGCATCAATTGCAATAAGTAGTAATGGCAAAAGCATCGTGCTCGTATAAAAGTTTACGTGATTAAGATGTCCGATGTTAAAACCGCAATAGGCAAACGTAACTGCACCAAGGGCTGCTGCAGCCTGGTGAAGGTTTCTCTTGAGTAAAAACACGAACATTCCCATACTCCCTACAAGAAAATACAAAACAACAGATATTTGTAGAAGCGTAAGTGGCGGAATATAGAGTGCCCTCATAATAAGATGAAGGGGCGTAAAGAAACCAAGCTGCCCCCATGCCAGGAGTGGCTGTCCGAATCCGAATTCATTTGCCCATACTGGCAGTTCCCAGTTGTGCTGAAACTGCGCATACAGCGTTTCAATAGGGTAATAGATAATTTTTAAATCATCGAGAAAATATGCGTACTGGCCAGAAATAATCGGTGAAAAAAATATGAGCCACGTCGCAAACACGATTCCAAGACCTATCCTATATTTTTTTATAATCGAAAAATACATTATGCAAATATGTTGTCGTACCAAGTTTTATACCATTCAACAAACTTTTTTGCGCCATCTTCTATTGATGTTTTTGGCTGATATTGTAAGTCTTGTTTTGCAAGAGAAATATCGGCAAGAGTTTTTTGTAGTTCGCCGGGAAGAAGTGGGCTCAATTCTACAATTGCTTTTTTCCCAAGCGCAGCTTCAAATGCGGATATCATGCGAGTAAGTTTTACGCCATCAGCTTCTCCGAGGTTGTATACATGGTAGCCGTTTGCGGTGTCGAGCGAGGCTAGTATTCCCTGAACAATATCATCGATGTACGTGAAGTCTCTCTCTGTTTCTTCCCCACGAAGCTTAATGACTTGTCCCGTGGTAATTGCCCTTGTGAATGCAAACGGTGCCATTTCTGGGCGACCCCATGGGCCATATACGGTAAAAAACCGGAGACAGGTGGTAGGAATGGCATATAAGTGATGCCAGGTGTAAGCCAGAGCTTCTGTTGCAACTTTCGTTGCTGCATATGGAGAAATAGGATGGATGATGTCCATATTTTCTCGGAACGGAAGCTCGCTTATACCTCCGTATACGGAAGAGCTGGATGCGATGACTAAGCGTGCAATATTGTTTTTCTGTGCAGCTTCTAGTACAGATGCCGTTCCTGTGACGTTTGCATTTGTATATATGAGAGGAGATTCGATACTTCGTGGTATTGCTGCCCAAGCTGCTAGATGAATAACAGAATCTATGAAATGTGATTGTATTGTTTCTTCTATAAGTTTTTGATCAAGAATGTCACCTCGAATGATGGTTGGTTTGTTTTCAAAATCGGTAAACATATGATTCATCCGAGCTTCTTTTAAGCGTGGGTCATAGCGATCATTGAAATCGTCAATTATTACAACCGTATCACCACGAGTAAGTAGCGCACGAGCAACGTGACTTCCGATAAAACCCGCCCCGCCTGTTATGAGTATATTCATGGAGCGTATGCTAGAACAAATACTTAACTATGCCTAGTATCCCTTGTTTCCAGGGCACTCTGTGACTTACTCCGCTCGCGTTTTGGAAGGTTTTTAGGTTAGCGATATACCACTCATAATTTCTGATCAATGCTTGTTTATTGGAATATTTTGGCGTATAGCCAAGCAGGCGCTGCGCTTTATCAATAGATACAAACGAATCAACGGACGCTGTTTCGTACACCCATTTGTATAGAGGAGATATTTTGAGTAATTCCAGAAGCCGTAGTGTCCAAATCATCGGGGATGCGGGGAAGCCAATAATCTTTTTCCCATGCCCTGCCGTATCTAGTACTGCTTGGTAATCCTCTTTCATGGTTGTATATATTTTTGCGCCGATGTTGAACGTATCGTTTACTTGCTGTTCATCTTTTGTAATACACAAATAAATTGCGTTGCACAAATCTTCTACGTCGAGCAGTTGATATTTGTTGTTTCCCATACCAATCATCGGAAAATTATGTCCGGTTAATGCCCAGTCATAAAATAAAGCAAATACACCTAAGCGTTCTGGACCAACAAATGATTTTGGTCTGATGACAGGTACGCACTTTCCTTGTGTTCTAAATTTTTCACACTCTTGTTCTGCAAGAATTTTCGCTTCGCCATACGCTCCAACTCCTACTAGTTTGTCATTCTCGTAAATTGGGTGATGATCTGGAATTCCGTATACTGCAGTGGAAGAAATATGAACAACACGTTGTACGCCATGTTCGAATGCGGACGTGAGGACGTTGCGTGTACCGTCAACATCTGTTGTGTAGATATCCTCTTTTGAGTAGAGGGGGAGGGCAGCAGCACAGTGAACGACGAAGTCAACACCTGGCATAGCAGCATCTAGGTCTTGTTTGTTTCTAATATCTTTTGTAACAATCGTTATTTTATTTTTCTCCGGATAATTAAAATCGGCAAAATCGTAGGACATAACTTCGTGTCCTCGTTCTAGCAAATATCGAACCAAATTAATCCCTAAAAACCCTGCTCCGCCCGTAATAAGTATTTTACTCATAGTTTTGGCTCTTTACATTGATCTTCTTCTCCTCCGCACACTCGATATTTTAGTATGCCTTTTTCTAATAGTACACGATAATCAAATTTGCGCTGTTCATCTTCATCAAAAAATACTCCTTCTGTCATATTTGATTCCATAGATGCTTCTAGTACATACCCTCTTGCGCCATTGTTGTTTATTCCAGAAGCACAATAGGTATATATATAGCCTCGAGATTCGCGAACATCGTGTGGAATTGCGTCAATAAATTGTCCTTGAATAAGGGGTGAATTGTCACCAAAAAACCAACTATCTTTACTTGAGGATGTGCAATTTGGTAAACCTGTGTGTGGGGCGATATATGATTCATGCGTATTATAGTATTGCTCGAGGGCATGTTTCATATTTGTGATGTCTTGCTTGCGCAGGTCATCTCGAACTGCAGAGCGGGCATATATAATGCTGTACAGTGCAATAAACCCAAAGAGCAGTAGCGCAGCTCCAACGATCATGAATTCATGCTTTGCGACATTGTTTTCCATGCAAAAAGTATAAACATCTTTTTGTCTTAGGGCAAAGCTGTGTTACAAGAAGAAGAGACTATGAATACACGTATTTTTGCCCGAATTGCGGAAGCAATAGGAAAATATCCGTTACTGTTTTTATGTGCTTTATTCTTGTTGTGGGGATTTTTCTATCTTGGAGTACCTGTTACGTTTTATCGAGATATTCTTGCTCCGCAGGGCGAAAGAGACCGAATCTATTTTGGCAACAATATTGTGGTGTCTCAGGAGTTTATACCAAGTAGAGGACTTTCTGGAATTGATATCCCAATCGGGAGTACTGAAATTCCTGGGAATGCATTGATTTTGCACATTCGCGATATATCGAGTAATGAAGATATTGTTTCTGTCCCCTTATTTGCTTTTAATAGTGAAGCGGCACAGTTCCAATTTCGCCCATTGCCGAATGTTCCGGGTAAACTCAAGTGGATTATCGAGGCGCCGCATTCAGCATCGAAATCATTTTGGGTATATCGTGAGCAGGACTCAAGTATATTCACGGAGGGCGAAGCGTACCGCAATGGGAAACGTATTCAAGGTAACTTTGCGTTTCGTGAAATTTGGCAAACGCCCAGAATAGTCACTCTTGTTTCTGGGGGTTCTTTTTCACCTTCATTTGATCATTTTGAATATATAAGCGCTCTTTTTGGCGCTTTTTGTGTAGCTGCCCTTTTCTTTCTTCATCGAACGCGCATATTAGAACGAGGTATTGTTATAGGGTTTATTGGTATCGGAATTATCTTGCATATTTGGCTGTCTCTTTCTATGCCACTTATTATCGATGAGGGTGCTTATATTCAGGACGTACTGCAATCTTCGGGAACACTTCTCCCATTTCGAGACTTTCTCACAAAAGGCCCGGTGTACCTATTTTTCTTGTGGGTATGGAGCCATGTTGTGCCTCACACCGTACTAGCGTGGCGTTTATTTTCTGCATTATTTTGGGCATTGGGCGGGTTTGTTTTTTGGAAACTGACACGTGAAGTTGGTTTACGAGAACGGTCCAGGCTCATTGCCGTTGCTGTATGGAATATTATGCCTGCTGCAGTAGCGCTGTCTACGCCGCTCTTATTACAAACATCTAGTGTTGTAGTGTCGATGCTGGGAATGCTGCTTGGCCTGAGAGCAATTGCCAAGAGTTCATGGAAAATAGCTTGCCTCGCGGCGCTCGTGTTTACCGTTGCGTACTTTATTCGGATTACCTCGGCTATTCCTGCATTCATTTCGTTGCTTTTCTTTATATTTTTTGCTCGAAAGGGTTGGAAATTACGTCTAGCACTTTCATATGTAGGAGTGGGCATAACGGCATTCGCAATAATACTTGGATCTTCTGTGCTATTGCTTGGTCCTGCAAAAGCTGCAGTGCTGGTAAATATGGAAGCGTTTCTTATATCACAAAACAGGCAAGACAACGTTGCAGTGGTGGCAAGTGAGCCTGAGCCGTTTATTCGCAGGGCAACTATTGAGTCTCGATTGTTCTGGCGAACGGGTGTACTGCTGGTAACCGGACTTCTACTCGTGCCAATACTCTTTATTAGTAGACAACGAATTGTGCTATCTACAGGTATTATACTTATCGTATTTTTTATTGCGTGGAATATTTCGATTCATTTGTCTGATACGGGCTTTCTTTTACCAAAAAAGTTTGTATCTACTATTTGGCTTATTATTTCTCTCCTTTTTGGAGTCCCGCTCATTACGGCTCTTGCGGCTCTTGTGTACAATTCTCCCAAAGAGGTTAGTAAATATTGGAGTACGATACGGTACCCTATTATAATTGCGTTTTGGCTTCTTTTGACTATATTTGCGTATTCTCATTGGGGGCGGTTTCGTCAAAGCTATTTGACTGAATTTATACCGCAACTGGCTATTTTTCTTGGCGTAGGGCTCGATTTTACTATAGGTTTGTGGGGGAAAATTCGTCCACGCTGGTTTTCTCATGTTGCTCGAAGTACTTTGATTTTTCTTGTGGCTATGTCTGTGTACCATGGGTACATACTTGCATATAGGTATCCTCATACCGGTACAATAGATCAGGCAAGTTTGGTGAATATTACGAAGCTTATACGAGATAATGTGCCCAAAAACCAGATGATTTTTACTGCTCAGCCCGTAGCTACAGCGTTTGCAGGACGTCAAATTATCTTCGGCTACTCACATCCGGGCTGGTATCGGGAAGCACGTTTTGGAACCATTTCTGAGGAGTTGCGTAATTTGCTCTTTTGGAAGCCAGAAGCGCTTACGCAGTATTTAGCTACAGAAGCACCGTTTGTCCTTATGGAGAGCCGTACAAAAGAGATATATTTTGATGGGTATCCAGAGCGCACAGAGATTTTAGAAAAGAATTTTGAAGCTATAGGAACAGCAGAAAATGAAATGAGCGGTGAAACGTACACACTGTACGGTCGACGTTAAAGTGGATAAATCCAGGCGTATGGCAGTCCATTTATCTTGATAATATGGGCTGGTTTCTTCGTAGCGTCATGTAAAAATTGGTTAACGATATCAGTCTCGGGTGCATCTGGGCCTCGTTCAAACATGGATCGGTAGAGCACGGCAAAATCTCCCGTAGCATCATTAACGTGGGTAATAGTTTCTATCTCTCCTGCATAAAAATATGAAAATACGCGCGGGTAGTATGCTAATACTTTCGACCCGGGATGATTTGTTTCTACCCACAAAGCTGCTTGTTCCAGCCCTTCGCCCCAACCGAGCTTATGTTTGACTTCAATGGGATATAAACGGTTATAGTGGGCAAGGTAGTATGGATGTAAGCGAGCGTCGTCTATCGCTAAATATGCAATTGGAATGACAATTGCAACTGCAGTCCATTTTCTCATAGAAGTAAGAGCGAGCGGAGCAGCTACAACAAGGGTAAGATGGGTAAACAAAATATATCGGTCGCTCTTGTCGGAACCTGTATTGAGTACGAAGGCAAAGAGAAGTCCTGTTGCAACCAAATACAATGTAATAGCCGCATGTGTTGAACGCAAAGATTTTCGCCATTGCCAGAAGGCAAATGGTAAAAGAATTGCAACTGGTACGGACATTCTAAACAGTAGTTCTCTGAGGTAGTACCAGTTGGTTGAACTAATTTCTTCTGTACGTGTTCCTTCGCTATGTAACGCAGCTCGTGAAGACAATAAGTCAAATACTTTATTAGAGTGGGACCAGAGTGCCGGCCACGCAATAAAAGTAGTCATAATACCTATGGCAAGCCAAAGCCCTACCGTATGTACTATTTGCACCCAATTCGTTTTTTTATACCATAAAAATAGTACAATAGTTGCAATAATAGTAGGAATGATAATGATTGCAAATATTTTTGTTAAGAGTGCTCCAGCTGCAAGTACCGCACTTATGCAAATATATCTATTTTGTATTTTTATGGGTAGTAATCCGCACAGAAGAGACGCCAGTGATGCAAGATAAAAAAGTGCAAGCAATGCATCAGTGTGCACAACTCGGCTGTGTGCAAGCAGAAACGGATCCAGTGCAAGAAATAGCCCAGTTATCGTTCCTTTTTGTTTGCCAAATAAGATGCGGAAAAAGTACGTGTTTATAAGAATGAGTATTCCAGAGGCAAGCGCAATTGCTGCTTGGCCTGAATATAACCCTTGCCAAGGGGCCGTTACACCGACTAACCATGTAGTGGTAACGCCTGGTTGCCCTCCGATAAGAGTTTTCTCAAAATTGCCTACAGAAAGAGCTTGAATAAACGTTTGTCCGCG
>CAYIHP010000005.1:0-17782 GCA_964363175.1 uncultured Candidatus Saccharibacteria bacterium | reverse complement strand
CTTGTGGGTCGGTGAACGGTGCTTTACTACTTGGTGGAAGAGTGTCGGCAGCAAATGCAGATAAGGCAGAACCACTAAGCGTAGCAATCGCAATAAGTGAAGTAAAAATTATTTGAAACTTTGACATACACCAAGTGTTACATAATCTGCTGCCTTTCCCAAATAACCTAAGCCATCGCAGTAACTTTTTAGTACTACAATAAACAGTACAACCTGGAAGAACACGGCAAGTATTGCAATAATAATAAACCCAGCAATTCCTAACTTTTTTCCTATAAAACGTCCTAAGAATATTCCAATACCTGGGAGAAGCAACCCCCCAACACTCGCACCTACTTTTCCGCCAATTTCTTTACTGAAACTGTTCTTCGTACTGTTTCTAACAGCACTAGCTTTTAGCAAATTTAAATTTCTTTTATGGGCGGATTCTTGGGGAATGTCTTCGTCTGGTTCTGTATTTTGTCTATCTTCAAATATACCCTTCCGAAATTCTTCTCGGTATTTACGGTTTCTCTTTGCGTCTAGTGCGGCCTTCTGTCCTCTTTCCAGTTGCTCTGTCGTTGCCATTTCTATGCGTTATTTTGTAATTCTTTCTTAGCAGCTTCAATGGCTAAAATCTGTTGTGGATCTGATGTTATAACCTGATCTTCTGCATAGCTTGCAACCACTTTAATTGCCACGTGTTTTAAGCCTGCAAAGAAAATTCCTTCTCCTACATCACTTTCTAATAATCTAAATTTTTCATGGTCAGTTAAGTAAAACAGTTCAGACAGTGCATCAATTGCCGCAGGAGATTGCCGCAGTAATAGTTGAATAGATGAATTTGTCACAATAGGCTTGCCGTATTTAGACCCCAAGAAGTCAGAAATGTCTTGAGTAATTGTGGTAACACCCAGGTAGTATTTTCTTGCACGCTTCGCCATAGAGAATAAGAATTTTGCAGATTCTTCATTGCGCATCATGATCCAGGCTTCATCTACTACTAGAATTCTGCGTTTTAGTTGGCTTCGTATGCGATTCCATATAAAACCAAGCACTACATACATGGCAATAGGGCGAAGCTCCTCTTCCATATCTCGAATATTAAAGACTATCAGTTGTTGGTCGAGGTCAATATTTGTTGCTCGATTAAATACCCCAGCAAATGTCCCCTCTACGAATCGCTGCAAGCGCGTTGCAACGTTTTTTCCACCTTCCATATCTTTCGTGATGTTGTAAAAATCTTGGAGCGTTGGTACTTCTGGCTTATCCCATCTTGCCCCCCGTGTAATATCTTTCAAGGCGTACGTTTCCCAGAGAGCATTGTCTACAATAGACTGCTCTTCTGCTGACATACCCTCTACCATGAGCGATATGAGACCGATTAAGCGGGTAATATTTTCCCGTAGTACTGCTTCCGGATTTTCATCTTCTCCTAGTATTGGCAGGTCGAATGGATTAATGCGATGGTCTGATGCAATGGCAATTTGTAGGTACGCCCCACCCACTGCCTCAGCCAAATATCGGTATTCTTGTTCAGGGTCTATAACAATAATTTCTGTGCCAAACATAAGGCTTCGCAGTATTTCGAGCTTCACTGTGTAGCTTTTCCCAGCACCAGATTTTGCAAAAATAACCATGTTCGCATTTTCCAGGCTGAACCGGTCAAACAGTACCAGGCTGCTATTATGGAGGTTAATTCCATACAGAACACCAGAGTTGCTCGTTAAATCAGAACTCACAAATGGGAAGCTGGTAGAAAGTGGTGACGTGTTCATGTTCGTGTTTACCACGAGCGTGTCGTGACCAAGTGGGAGTGTAGAATCAAACCCTTGCTCCATTTGAAACAGTGCAGGCTTTGCATATATGAGGCGGCCTTCCAAGAGAACTTCTACTTGCGAGAGTATGTCGTCTAGCTCTTCTTCGGAATTGGCATATACCGTAATGTATAGCCCATATTGGTAAAATCGCTCTGTCCCTTGCACGAGGCGATCTCTAAGCTCTTCGATGTCTTGGTACGCAGTTTCCAGCTGTGGATCACGCACTTTACCCTGCTCTGCTTGCATGGAAATAGACGTAGATACTTGGGTAATACGCTTACGCAGCTCTTTGAGAATAGTTGCCGAATCTTGTGGGTATATAAACATAGCCACATCAAATTCCACATCAAAATTTACGATAGAAGCGAACCAATTCGTATCCAAGTACCGAGGGTACGTTGTTACATATATGGTAGTTGCAAATTTCCCATCAATTTCGATAGATTTTGTTTTTACTTTAAATGCTGACGGCGCAAGAATATCTCTCAGTGATGAAACTCCTTTATCAAACTGATCCATAATGCCGATTGACGCCTTATCAATTTTTTGAGGCGCAGTGGCCTTGATTTCTTTTTTCTTGAATATACTCATAGTGGCGCGTCCGTTTCTTGAATGGTTAACTTATCGACATTACGGAGTCGTTGATTACGAGATGTGTTCGGATTGAAATAGTTGTAAAATAGCTCTAAAAGTTCTTGGGTCTTCAGCGGTACAACGCGCAGTCCAATGCCTCGCAGTCCAATTGCAACTTGTTCAACTCGATGCATCACCTGCGTTTTGTTGTGTTCAAATTCAATATCAGTCATTTTCCCCTTCCCTACTGCACCCTTTGCTCCTTTGCCGATACGGGAGAAAAACCCTTCTTTCTTATCTTGCGAAACAGAGAATGGAATAGTCACGAAAAATGTTTTCGTCATAATATTACTTCCTTTTACTAATTCAGAGATAAAGTTGATATACTCTGTCATCTGCAAATGCAATAATTCGTTCTTCTGGAGATCTCTCAAATGTTTTACCTCTTCTAAATAGGGCGTGATGTCCATTTTGCGCGATGAAACGGTGAGCTGAATAGGAAAATCGAGAGAATTAATAAAATCTTGGTATGCGTAGATAATGGCATTTTGTTCTTCTTCAGATTTTAATGCGAAGTTTACAGAAGAAATCATCAGCACACATCGCATTGTACCGTCTTGCAGTATCACAATTCCATCGCGCAGTTCAGATATATGTACTAAATTTTGACTCGCCTTTCCTTTTGTAGGTGGGCTCATCATATCAAACAGTGCCATAGGGTCTATTGTACCATGAGAGGGTCTGGAATATCTTCTTTGCTGACGTTTCCTGTTGTTTCAAGTTCTTGTGCGATTTTGTTCAGCGAAGATGCGGGCCTTGTGAGCGACGTATTTACCCGTTCACTCAAGTTTGCATTCCACTCCGGGTCAATAATTTTAAATGGTTGGTTTTTTTGCCTGCGCCAAATGTATAATTGTCCTTTCGATATATAAAATATTCCGGCAAATAATACTTGGCTTAATGATTTTCCGTAAATTTTTACATGAGCAAATGCAGCAGCAACCCCAAGAACAGGCAAGGCAATAGTAATAAAGAGCGATAAATCAGTGTAGATATATACAGGAACCAAGAGCATGCACGCTACAACGTAAATTAAGAACTGCTTGAGCGTAAATGGCCCAACTATCTTGTCTTCTATGTCGGTAAATTGAGGTACTTGAAAGCGCATGGGGAGAATTAGTACTTACTAAAATCAATTGGAGTAACAGGAGGTTTTTTAGGTAACGTCGTTCCCCTCCCTTGCCCCTCGAAGCCCGGAGGGCGAAGTGGGGTCCTGTTCGAAATAAGAGGAGTACGCGGCCGTCCACCCAACTGCTCCTGCCTCTTCGCCGCAGTTATCTCTTTCAGATCTAATAAGTTGCTTGGTTTATTCTGCCTGCCCGCCATAGCCTTGGCGGAGGTGGGAGCGAGCGGAGCGAGTCGAAGGGCGGAAGTGTTTTTACCGGATAAAAACTCATCCCTGCGCCCCTCGAAGCCAGCGGGCGAAGTGGGGAATTCCCCTTTCACTGGCCCAAAAATATCTTTTTCAATTTCAGATGCCATTTTTTGCGCTTGAACAGGCGCAAGCCCGAGTTCAGCGGAGAAAATAGATGGAAGCTGCGCAAACGTTTTCTTTCCAGTAGCGATTTCTAGGATCGCGAAGGCAATCGAAGGTTGTAGTTCATCTGGAATATCGTATGAGCGCGCAATTCCGCGTACGGCCGAACCAGTATCAAGGGAAAATAAAATATCTTGTATCTTTTTTGGTAGTGTAAAAACGGTATTTATATATTGTAGCCGATCATTATCAGGAATAATAACAAGTGAATTTATGGGAATTGATGTAAGTACTGCGTCCATAATTATTTTTTAGCTGGGTTTGCTGTTTTTAATAACTGATCAATAAGTTGAGCCTTTTCTCGGTTACTTACTCCGCTTTCTGGTACAGCTGGTGTGATTGTTACACCTGCCAAGCTCTTTACTGCGGGTACAGCTGCGGTGTAAGGGGCATCTTGAATTGTTTTTTGCAGTTTAGTCATTTCTGCAGGCTTTAAGCTGCCTATGAAATCTGGGTTATTTATGAGCGCAGTACGTTGAGCCTGTGATCCTTCCTCCATAATCATTTTAATATTTGTTTCTCCTAAGGAAGAGGCCACATGAGACTTTTTAAGTTGCGAAGGCGCTAAAGCAATATTATTTATATTGGTGGTAGTAATGGTACCAAGTGCTTTTACCGCATTAATATCATTTTGTTTTGAAGTATTAAATCTGTCCGTTAGTGTGCCAGCGAGATTAGAGCCCCACGAGCTTTTGCCTGGCAGAAGGTTTCCTTCTTTGTCTCTTTTGCCCATACCCAAAAAGTCTCGAACTGGTTTAACCATTTTTGACTGTTTTAGGTTAGATCCAGCATTGCTAAGGATGTCTCGCCCTGCGTTTTTAGCCCCAGTTCCAGCTACTTTCGCTGCCTTATACCCAAGCATTGCTGCGACAGGCGTTGCTAGCCCCCCGGTACCCACCGCTAAGCCTGTGAGTAACGCCGCACGTGGATTCTTTTTTGCGAAGCCCATTACGGCGTCTGAACCAACCCCTGCAACTTTTTTTCCAACGCTATTTGCGACAAAGAAAAGTGCGATTATTATTGCAAAATGAATAAATTGGTTGAAAAATACGGTAAATAGCTTATTTCCACCTTCCGTTTCCGCTAGTACTATATTTACATTCTGAATTCGAGTAATAATAATTAGGAAAAAGAGCACAATCGGTCCATATAAAACCCACTTTATAAACATTCCCCACCACTGAGTGGCATATTGGGAGGTTTTAGGGAGTGCAAATGCGAGATATGCCATGGGCGATAGTATGAGGAGTACTAATAATGCTATGTAGCGAATAAATAGGTTAATAGCAACGATAAGCATCGCGGCGGTTAATAGTCCGAGAAAAAGAGAGCTCTGAATCATTTTAAAAACAAGAGCAGAGGCATTGCTCATTTTTACTTCCGTCATTGAAGAAAGTGCGGCAGCTGTAGCATTTGAAGATTTGACAAGCTCTGCTGCAAAATTGTCATAATCCAGTGTTCCATTTCCCATAAGTTTTATTTCCGCGGCCATTACTAGCCTTGAAGCATCTATAATTAATCCGCCAATTACGAGACTAAAGTTAACGAGCAATGCTGCGATGAGCAGTCTCGGCAGTAAGCGTTGTATAGACGTGCTGACAGACTCTAGCCGTAGCGTTGTAGCAAGGGCGATATACAGTAGCGCAAAGATAAAGCCAAGGTTTGCGATTCCCTGTACAAATGGCCATGCTTGCGTGACGATATCGCTGGTAATGAATTTTCCCTGCCCTATCATAAGAACAAGTAAGTACCCCGCCCAAGATAGTATTTCAGTTAATACGTAATTTAGGATAGATATCAGAAACTCGAGCATGTTTACGAGCATTCTCAGAATCGCAGTTAGGCTGCTTGTTTCGGAGTTTGTTTGAATTTTCGCTACAACCTCCGCTGGACATGCATAATATGTTATGTTCGTAGTAATAATTGTTTCTTCAACAATGGAGAATTTAGTAAATCGTACTAAAGACAAATCTTTGTGCTCAGGGCGAAGGTCTAGCGTTTGCACGTCATCTGCCTCGCTGTTTATTTGTTTTACTATTTTGCAGTCTTGATATAATGCATCTGATTGGCCAGATGCGCGTATTGCTGTATCTGCGCTTACTACTGTAACTTGAGCAGATGCTAGTAATGGCGTTACAAGTATTGCAACCAAGGTGAAGCTAAAAAAACATTGTTTATACTTGTTCATAAGCGTGTTTGTCTGGCTACGCATGCTGCTGTTCTCGGGAAGAAGAAGCAGTACATATCAGAATATACCTCGTTGATAGTTTGAGTTACGCTACCTAAGTTAATAATTTTATCTAGGTCTACGCAAAAACCACACTTTTTTTCCGCAGGATTTGGGTTAGGGTTTGTACCACCAATTGCTTCAAGGAATTTAGCAGATCCTCCTTCTTCGAAGGAAGGAACATGCCCCGTAGTTGGGCTGTTTGAGTTTGGACGTGGCTCGGAATACCACGTGTTGTACAGCTTTGCTATATTGAGAGCAAAATCAGTTATGCCCGCAACTTCCCCTGGGCCTCCTTGAGGAGCATTCTCAGTTGATATACCCGCAACGCCTTGGCCTGGTGCGCTGGGCGTAAAAGGAAGTTCAATCGGAAGGAGCGGAACAATCCCCGGATTAGTGATTTCTGTATTGCTCGAAATATTTTGATTTATAGTTTGATTTGCTAGCTGTTGGGCACCTGCGTTTATTTGAGCTTCAATTCCTGTGGATGGGTGAGTTATTGTGCCTTTTACCCCACCGCCTGGTTCTTTGGTAAGAGTATATTTTGCAAGTGCAGGTGTTTGTTCTCTCAGATGCTTGAAGGCAGCTGCTTCTTCGCGACCACGTTCTGCAATCTCGATAGATGCTGGGAGAATTGAAGTTACACCACGAAGAATATCTACGTGGTCATCAAATGTGGTTTCTTCTGGGTATGTTACTTCGCCCTTATTGCTAAGTGAAAATTTAGAGAATATATCCGGATCGAGGCCGGTATTGTATTGAGACGCAATAATACTGTTTGCTGTTTGATTTACTACTCTATTTGCTTCCGCTTTGTCTTTTGTATCTTCACGTAATGTGGCAATTTCTGCAGAATTTGATAGCGGCACTTTTAAGTTCTCGGGTATTTTTGGTTCTTTGGCGTTTGGATCTGGCGTGTTGGGGTCGACTGGTTTTGTTCCCGTAAGAAAATTCGCGAAATCTTTTAATGTTTTCGTACCAGATAGTAGACTTGAAACAAATGAAAGATTTTCTTCTCCCCTATACGCTTTCGTATCCGTAGGAAAAGCAGTCGCCTGATTTTGAGATGGCCCGGGTTGGTCATTACAGCCAGTTTGACCAAGTGCATCTGTACAAAAGATTCGTGATAGTTTGCTTAGTGATGTTCTCACATCCGTCTCGAGTGCATATTGTTGAAACAAATATGCAGTCCACAGGTCGTTCCCCTCGAGAGTAATGTTTCTTGTAACTACGCCAGGAAGCAACGTGCGGGTAGCGTTGAGAGTTGGATTATCTTCTGTAAGAAAAGGCAGTGGACTTTGCCCAGGAAGAGGGCTTGGAAGGGCTTTTAGCCGAGCATCTACTAAGGACTCCCTACTGTATTGCCCAGATTGTATTGTGGGAGGTTCTACAAAGTCTGCCTGGTTCAGCGCGGCGAGCGTGTTGTAGAATAGCTGCTCTTGTGCCCTATCCGTATAAAATACTGCGTGCGGATCGGCGTGTGCAGATGGTACAAACAAAGTAAATATGGCTACAAGTGCAACGAAAATATATGCAGAAAATGCATACGGAAAATAATGCGAAGGACGCGATAAAGTACGACTCATACTTGCCCTAAATTATAGCACGTTTTATTTGATATTGTATTTGGTTTCCAGTGCCAATATTTGAGTTCCAATATCTGTGAAAACAGCATTCAAATCCGCAATATTTTTTTGTCCTACAAGTGCCCCCACAAAATCTTTTTGCATATTTTGCAGAAGCGTAACGTTGTTCATGAGCGCAAGTGTTGCTTGTAACAGTTTTGTGTGCAGTTCAACAGCTTCTTTTGGTGTCTTTACAGCTTTAAGAAGATTAAAATTGCTCTCAATGGAGGCACGAACTGGTGCTAGAGCCTGAGGGTCTTCCCCACCTTCTTGTTTCGCAAGTGCTTGAGTAATCATCTCTCCTGTTACTGGTTTAATCGCTGGATTATGTGATGCAGCAATAGAATCGAGATAAGACTGTATAGCTTGCTTCCCTGTTACTGAAGTTGTTTGAACGGTTCCTTTGAAAAGTTCTGGTAAAAGAGCTTCTTTGTTTGTGTCCACAAAATTTTCAACTTTTGTGGGATTAAGCACTTCTTTCTTCTCTATGTCTGCTGGCAGTGATTCAACATATTTTTTTGTGTATGTACCAATTGATTTTTCTGCCTCGGTTGTATACGAAGTAATCTGTTTTTGAAGCTCTGGGGGTAGTGTTGTATTTGGGCTTGGTAAGAGTAATGCTTGTTCAGCTTTAGGAGTGGGCGATGGCAGAGATTTGTCAGGATGTTGAGAAATAAGAAACGCGAAAGCCTTCCAGGCTCCAAATATGCCGAGAGCAAGTATGAGAGTTATTACTACCATTCGAATTCCAATTTTATTTGTTGTATGCATAGTGGTTATTCTAACAGGCCACTTAAACGTTCGCGCTCATCGAGAATGACTGGGAAATATAGTCGATCAATGGCGTCTAATTGACGGAGTGCAACAAGTGCCTTTACCTCATCTTTCTGGTATGATCCAATTTGGTCTAAAGTTCCTGCAAGAAGCTCTGTATAGCCAAGTATCAGTTTTTGATATTCGAGCGCCTCTTTGGGAACAGATAGGTTTTTAATTTTGGACTGAGATGCTTTTATTGCTTCTGCGAGCGTAGTAAAGCCGTAAGCATTTTTGTCTGTAAAGAAATCATTCAATGCAATCGTCATGCGTGCTTTATCTGTTATGGAATCTACATTTCCTGCAGTGTTTAGATATTGCGATATATATATTGGTGAGCTGTCTTGTGTGACAGTTATTGCGTTTTCATTTAATGCAGGAAGCGTGGTAACGATTGGCTGAGTCGTAATAAACTGACTTAAACTAGCCGGTGACTTGTCTTTATCCGGCACCGTGCGCGCATACTCTTGTGACAAATTCTTGCTACCACCCGTTACATCTACCGACTCAGAAAAGTATGATTCAAAAGAGGTTCCTGAGGGCGATACGATGTTTAGTGGTGTTACGTTTTGATTTGGTTGAAACCCTGGTGGCAGTTTATCGTTTGGGCTGGCAATAGTTGGGTTATGGCTCTTTTGCACTTCTTGCCCATCCAAGTATTTGTCTCCGTCGGTGTCGCTATTGCTTGGATTTGTCCCCCAAAGCTTTTCATCTGCATTAGTCAGTCCGTCGTTGTCTGTATCTGCTGTAGGGTCCTGAATTGGAAGCGGTGTTGTGATGAGAATTACATCTTCAGTAGGCGTTTGCAGCCAAGAAATGCTAAGGGCGACGATGCCTCCAAGGACGCCTAATATGAGAATAATAAGAATGCCGATTACGACGCGGCGTGTCATATAGTCAGTATATCACACAAGGCAGTCCAGTTTTCACAGGTAAGATTTTCTGGGCGCGTAGTTGGGGAAATATTGAGCTTGTTTGCTATCAATTCTATTTCAGTTGCATCTTTGCCATATGCATTTTTGAGCGTATGTGCGATTTGTTTTCGTTTAGCTTGAAAAAAAGGTTTCGCACAAGCGAGTATTTTTTCTCGTTTTTCGAGCGAAAGCATATCCGTTTTTGGCCGTATTTGAATGAGCGCTGAGTTAACTTTAGGTGCGGGTATAAAACAAGAAGAAGGTACTTGTAATAATAACTCTGAAGCTCCCCAAAGATTCATGGAAAGGCCGGGTAAACTCATAGAATTTTCGGTATACACTATTCTTTCAGCAACCTCTTTTTGCATAAGAAATATCGCAGATGAAGGGACTACTTGTAAGTTTGTTAAGCGACGAATAATTAATCCGGATATATTATAAGGTATATTTCCGACAACAGCGTAGCTGTTGTCGCCCCGCGTAGCCCCGCCCGATGGCGGGGCGAAGTGGGGCCACTCTTCTTCTAGTAAATCCCCGTGAATAACGGTAAGATTTTCTCGTAATTTAGGCGGCATCATGTTGGGTAAAACTTTCACAAAATCATCATCTTTTTCTATGCCTCGCACACAGTATCCGGAAGCGATGAGTCCCTGTGTTAGCGTGCCAAGTCCCGGCCCAAGTTCTGTGATATATTTTGGGCCGCCATTAAGTGCCATTAATACTGCGTCTATCACCTCTTCGCAGATAAGAAAGTTTTGACCCAACGATTTTGCAGCTCGCAGTTGATGGGATGCAAGTACGCTTTTTAATACGTCTGGATTGGTGAGAGGTTGGATCATAGAAAAGAGCTTGTCATCCCGGCCCCCGAGCCGGGATCCAGACAAGTGCGACGTGGATTCCGGGTCACGGCCCGGAATGACAGTGAAAAATTATTTTTCATACCGGTGTCGAGCATGCATTCACTGCCACATTTTTTACCCCATGCCCTTCAAACACACACGTAATAGTTTCGCCCGAAGCACCAATAATAACTCCTCGTCCAAATTGTGGATGAGTAACATATGAACCAGATGTTGGTTGAACAAGCGTGGGCTCATCATGCAGAAAATCCGAAATATCATCCGACTTTTCATATTGAGTACGATATGTGTTCTCTTTATAGCTCGAAGCGCTCTCGGGCAGTTGTTCAAGAAAACGAGACGGTGCTTGCGGTGTCATTTCGCCTCCACGGAACCTATATGCGGCGTGGGTGACGGTTAACTGTTCTCTTGCTCGCGTCATTCCGACGTACATAAGGCGTCGTTCTTCCTCGATACTTGCAGAAGAAGAAAGGCTGTTTTCGTGAGGGAGTAGTCCTTCTTCACACCCAATGATAAATACTATGGGGTATTCCAAGCCCTTAGAAGCATGCAGTGTCATGCAAGTTACCCTACTATCCGTTGTGTCGAGCCTATCAATATCAGAAAGAAGTGCAGTGTCCTCTAAAAATGCCTCAGTTGTTGTATATGCGGCTGCTACGTTGAAAAGTTCGTTTATATTTTCTGTTCGTTCTTTTCCGTCAGGGAGATTTTCAAGCGATGCCAAGTACCCTGTTTTTGTACCAAGGAGACGAAGTAAATCCTACACTTTTTCATGCGGAGTTTGTTTTGCTTCGCGAAACGCACTAAAAATTGCTCGCAAGTCTGCCCGTTGCTCCGTTGTAGACAAGTAAAGGCCCAAGGAAATTCCCTGCTCACGCGCTATATTGCTCCATCTATCGATCGTTTTTGGCCCCACGCGGGTAAGCAGTGCATCTGCAATACGTTCAAAGTGAATTCTGGAAGATGGTGAAAGGTAGAATGACAATAGTGCTAACGCATCCTTAATTTCTTTGCGGTCGTAGAATCGAAACCCTCCTACTATAGTGTAGGGCATGCGGTGCATGAGAAATTGTTCTTCCATAAGGCGGGATTGTGCATTTGTCCTATATAAAACGGCACAATCGGAAAGCTTACCGCCACTCTTGATATGATCTCTGATTTGGCCGCATACCCATTCCGCCTCTCCTCTGTCTGAAGGTAAGCGCATCACAGCAACATCACTCCCGCTTTCCTGTGTTGTCCAAAGCGTCTTATGTTTTTGATCCACGTTAAGGGCAATAACACTATTGGCAGCATCTAGAATGTTCGGAGTTGAGCGGTAATTTTGTGTAAGAAGAATTGTGGTGCATCCGGGGTGGCGTTGTTCGAACTGGAGAATATGGTCAACGCTCGCACCTCTCCAGGAGTAAATAGACTGGTAGTCATCTCCTACAACGCAAATGTTCTGCTGCGGACCCATTAAATGCGAGATAATTTCTTCTTGCATGGGGTTGGTGTCTTGATACTCATCTACTGAGATGAATCGCCACCGTGATTGGTACAGTGCTCGTACGGAGGGCTGGGAACGTAAAATACTCAGTGGAATACGCAATAAATCGTCAAAATCGTATGCGTTATGCTCCGCCAGCATTCTTTCGTATGCCGGGAAAATAGCAAAGAGCACTTCTTCCCGCGGATTTTCTGGGGCGCTCTTCAGTACATTATCTACTTGCTCATGTTTTATATGAGATATCATATTTTTTACGGCGCTGGGGCTCCATTCTTTCAGGGAATAATTAGCATCTTTTAAGGCTTTACGAATGAGTTTTTCGGAGTCTTTTGAGTCTAATATAGAGAAGCCTTGGGTACGATTGTGGAAACTCGATTGCTCTCTCAGAATTTTTACTCCCATGCTATGGAACGTGCTTACGCTTCGAGGGGGCGCATAGGAGGATCCGAGCAGTTGGCTGATGCGATGCCTCATTTCTGCGGCAGCTTTATTGGTAAATGTAACGGCCAGTATTTGGTTGGGCGTGGCTATGCGTTGTTCTATAAAATGGGCTATACGATGGGTTAAAGCTCGTGTTTTGCCTGAACCAGCCCCCGCAAGCACCAGTACTGGCCCATGAGTTGCAAGCACTACTTGCTGCTGTTGCTCATTGAGACCGCTTAATGCTTGTGACATGGAGGCATTGTACCCTGAAAATGTCAAGGTTGACTATACCCGCGGCTAGGGTAATCTGACAAGGTTCATACAAACATGCAAAACAAACCTTAAGCCTTTAAAAAAGGAGTAAGGTATTTTACAAAAGCGACAATTGACGAAAAAGTCAGCAGTTCACATAGTCTTTTTTGGTTTGATGGTTGCCATAGCTGCCCAAGGGCGTATGGCCTCTTCTTCTCACCAAAGCTCGCTATTGCATGCTTATATAGCTGGTGAGGAAATATCTGAAGGCCCACTAGACCCTTCTGCTTATGCGAAGACGGATTCACCTGGTACGGGTGGAAGTCGTATTGCTGTTGTTGATGCAAGTGATGCGAATTTTATTACATTTGATGACCCTGAAGTACAATTTGCCCAGACACTAGAAGGGAATGCTATTGTTGCTCCTCTGCAGCCAGTGCTATCTGATGGGAGTGAGGAAATAAAGAAAGATGGAACCGTTTTTGATGTAAAAGCAAAGCCATTTATATACACCGTGGAAGATGGCGATACTATTGCTGGTATTGCCTCAAAGTTCAATATTTCAACAAACACTATCCTGTGGACGAACGGTTTAAATGGTAATGATGTAATTAAAGTTGGAGACCATCTTACCATCTTGCCTACAACAGGAGTGCTTCATAATGTAGCAAGTGGAGAGACGGTTCTTGAAATTGCAAGTGAGTATAATGCAAAGGCGTCTGAAATTATTGCATATAATAACCTTGGGGAAAATGCAGCGCTTTCTATTGGTCAAAAGCTCATTATTCCGGAAGGGTACATTGCACCAAGAGAAGTGCCTCAGACCGTTTCTCAAAATACGCACACTCCTCGAGATATAGATAAGGACGAACCTGCTCCACCCTCACAAGATACCGAAAAAGCGGGAAAGGGATTAGTGTGGCCTACAACAACGAAACATCTTTCTCAATCGTTCAGAGGTGGGCATACGGGTATTGATATAGATAACCGCTCTCGACCTGCTGTATTTGCAGCTCAAACTGGAACTGTCGAGTTTACTGGATGGCTTGGTGGATACGGCAATCTGATTATTGTAAACCATGGAGGCGGGCTCACTACCTATTATGCGCACTTGGATAAGTTTTATGTTGCCGCAGGTGAGAAGGTTGCTAAAGGAGCAGCAATCGGAAAAATGGGTTCAACAGGACGATCTACCGGGCCTCATCTTCACTTTGAAGTTCGCAGGGGTGGCAGGCCAATCAATCCCCTTGGGATGTATTAGGATGCATCGTGGCTTCTGTGGTGCCGCCTTGGCCACGTAAGAAGCGAGAGAGATGCTCCTAGAAGTCCTATATCGCGAATAATAACGGCATCTATTCCCTGCGTCGCAATAATGCCTATTAAGTGACCAGCTGCAAGAAACGCAGTAATTTTTGGCCACCATCGCAGTATTAAGAGTACGCCGATTGCGATATCAAATATTCCGTTGAGTTTCAGAGCCGTATCTCTACTTAATCCAAGCGGTATATCTTGTGGTAAGTATCCAATCCATGCATCAGCGTGCCTGAGCATGTCTATCCCTATCCAAAGGAATACTGCGCCAAGTGAAGCGCTTAAAAACAAATGCGACCACTTATACCGACCGTAATTCATGTAAAACAGTGTAGCATAATTTGATAAAGGCCTCACGTCGCCACGTAAAATTGCTTCGCAATAAACGTGGCTATGCGGGGCAAATTTTCTTCGAAAATTTGAGCGGGTGAGGGGAATCGAACCCCTATCATCAGATTGGAAATCTGAAGTATTACCACTATACGACACCCGCAGGTCTTCTTTTACGTCGGGGCGCTGGGAATTGAACCCAGTCAATATGCTCCCAAAGCATATGTACTACCGGTATACGACGCCCCGTTATTGGACTATACGATATATTACTTTACCGCTTCTTTCAACGTTTTGCCTGGGCGGAATTTTGCTACCCGTACCGTTGGGATTTGCATCGGTTCATTTGGGTCTCGAGGGTTTACTCCCCTGCGTCCTTTTCTTTCTCTTACTTCAAATATTCCAAACCCCGAGAGGTTAATCTTCTCATCCTGTGATAATTTATCAAGAATAGTTTCCAAGAACGAGCTGATAACTAATTCCACGTGTTTTCGTGGCATTCTGGTGCTATCCGCTACTTTATCGATAAGACTTTGTTTATTGAGCATAAGGATTGTGGCTTAAGTGAGCGACATTAGTCATTCTGCAGGATACGCCGGATTTGTGCAATAGATGTTGTTTTCCCTGTTGTTGGATCCACTTCAATAAAGAGTGCTCCTATTTCCATTGGACCTGTTTCAGGAGGCTCCATTTTTGCACGAAGTTGAGTTAAAAACTGTTTCAGTGGTGCTTTTTTATCCATTCCGATTATCGAATCATATGCCCCGTTCATACCAATGTCGGTGATATATCCCGTCCCTTTTGGGAGTATCTGCGCGTCTGCTGTTGGAATATGCGTATGTGTGCCCCAGAGTGCAGTTAGTCTTCCGTCTGCATGCCAGCCCATGCCACGTTTTTCGCTGGTTGTTTCTGCGTGAAAGTCGAGAAGTTTAATAGATGCTCTTTGCACGTCCGGTTCTTTCAAGATCTCATCCAACACTAAGAACGGATTATTCGGCTGATTTTTAAAGAAGACTTGGCCTTGTAAGTTAATAATCGCAACTTCGTATGCACCTAATTGCAATACTCTATACCCTTTTCCGGGAACATTTGCAGGATAGTTTGCCGGTCGAACAATAGGTATGCTCGCGCTCTGTAAAATATCTATCCCAAGTGCGTTATCCCAAGCGTGGTCCCCAGTAGTAAACGCAAATACATCCCATTTGAGCGCTTCTTTTATAGTATCCGGAGAAATACCTTTGCCATGAGCCATGTTTTCAATATTTACGATGATGGCATCCGGTGCGTATTCCTCGCGAAGCGATGGCAATACTTTTGCAATTGCTTGCCTGCCCAGCGTTCCAACTACGTCTCCAAAGATTAAGAATTTCATAGAAAGCTTATTGTATCACCGGTTTAATACTATAAGTACCGTTTTCTTGCACAAAATGGCCAGAAATTTCAAATCCAGATGCTAATTTATGCCCACCACCACCTAAGCGTTTTGCGATTTTGCTCACGTCCACACCTTTTTGAGGCTCAGAGCGGAGACTTCCCTTTATTTTTCCGTATTCATGCTCAACAAGAAGCATGGCATATTTGGTATCTGGTAGTGCGTTAAGCATACTAACTACCCCAGATAAGTCATCCAGTGTTGCGTTACACTCATCCAAATCTTCTTTGGTGATAATGGATACGGCAACGCCTGTTTTTTTGCCGATAAGGATGCGAGATAACGCCCTCCCCCAAATTTGGAGACCGGAAAGTTCTTTCTTTTGATATGTTTCGTGAGCAATATGGGAGAGGCGAGCCCCTTTTTGCATGAGGTAGGAAGAAATCTGAAGAATTTCAGGGGTAACACTATCGTGCATAAACGACCCAGTATCCGTAAAAATACCCGTAAGTAAGCAGTTCGCAATGTCTGGGGTTATCGCTATATCTAGTGCAAATAATAGTGGAAAAATAATATGAGCAGTAGCAGCAGCTTCTGGAACAATAAGGTTAATAGCCGCTTGTTTTGTGTTGTCGTAATGGTGGTCTATACTGATAACTCTTGGCTTTCCTGCAACTTCTTGCTCTAAATGCGTTCTGTATAATTGCGTATAATCAAGTAAAATAACCGTATCAAAATCATCAATATTTGGCTTTGTTGTGGTTAAGCGATCAAAACCAGGAATAAACTGAAAAAAGTCAGCGGCAGGGTCTGGAATATACACTGTTGCAGAAATCCTTTTTGATTCGAGCGCGAAAAGCAACGCAAGGGATGACCCCAAGGCGTCCCCGTCAGGGTGTTCGTGGGTGCCAATCAGTACTTTCTTTGCAGTCTTGATAGTTTCGGCAATAGCACGAACTGTTTCTTCATACGGAAGAAGGAGTTTATACGCCGGGTTGGTTTTTGAGTTCATCGATTTTTTGGTTAATAGACTGCGCATATTCCCCTCCTGCATCGTATTGAAAACGAATGCGAGGCAGAGGCCGAAGTTGCAGCGAGCGGTTTAAGGATCCTTGAATATCATACATCTGGGGGGTAAGTCTTTCGAGTATTTCCTCAGCTTTTTCTGATGGGTTTATATATAACCAGATATCGCTGAAACGCAGATTTGGCGTGGTTTCTACCCTTGATACGGTAACGAGCACGTCCAGCGGTAGGTCTGCTTCTTTGAGTAATATTTCCCCAACTGTTCGCTGGAGGTGTTTGTTTATTTTTGAAATTCGATTGGTCACAAAATTTGTTCAATGCAATGATGCAGCTCCAGCTTCCGTCGAGTTTACCTTTTTTACTTTTGTTTCTCGAAGTATTTCAAGAACGTCCCCTTCTTTAATTTTATCTTTTCCTTCAATGGTCATACCAACTTGGTCTCCAAGCTCTGCTTTTTGGAGCGGTCGTTTCTCTTTTTGCAGTTCAACAATAACGCCTGTGCCAATCACTTCAGCTGCAGTATCTTTCTTCTTTTTGTCTTTTCGTTTGATGATAATTTTTGCCATCGGCTCTACAATACCCTCCGCAACTTCACCCCCAATAATTTTCTTTTTTGGAGTAGAAAAAAACACTTTGAGTACTTTTACTCGCCCAATATCTTCTGTAACGATGTCTATAGGAAGTCTGTCTTCAATTTCTTTTCGAACGTCCTCAGATAATTGATAGATAATATTGAAAATACGAACCGGCACCTTCTCTTTGTCTGCTAATTTCTGAGACATTCCTGCTACGTTTACGGTAAACCCATAAATAATTGCACCACCGGCACGAGCAGTTAAAACGTCTGAATCTGAAATAGTTCCTACGTCTGCGCGGAGAATAGAAAGCCGAACTTCGGGCGGTATCATTGCCGTGATTGTTTGCTCAAGGGCCTCAAGGGAACCCTTAGAGTCTGCCTTGAGAACGATAGCAAGTGTTTTGCGTTCATCTCTATCGTCTGATTTTGACATGCGTTTCAGCGGAGCTCTGCGAGCCGCAGCTTTAAACACTGCTTCACCACGTGTTTCCACTACTTGTAATATATCCCCCGCTTGTGGAATGTCTTTTAGCCCTACGATACTAATTGGCATCGATGGAGTTGCTTTTTTAATTTGCTTGCCGTGGAAATCTT
>CAYIHP010000004.1:0-18925 GCA_964363175.1 uncultured Candidatus Saccharibacteria bacterium | reverse complement strand
ATCACCAAGATACGTATTAAATGAAAATTCTTCGCCGGGCATTATCACTAATCCATTAAACCGCGCCGTACCTACTTTTATATTGTGTACCCGATTTTTTGGACTCCCGGCAAAATTTGTTTCTCCCGTTGTTAGCAAATCAGAAAATTTCAGCTTTTCAAAATCTTCCGCAGAAAATACAGAAGGACGATACGGCATCATTTGTATTTGCACAGCGCCTTTTCCTGCAACAAGAGCGCTCTTTAACAACAGAGATGTCTTCATTCCATCTACGGTGCTTCCTTTTGTTCCGCCTTTTATTAATACAACTTTTCCATTTTCTCGTACAAACCTGCTTTGCTCTCCTATATTATTAATTTTAGGAGAAACATGCACATTCAAATACGAATATATTGCACCGGGACGAAGTTGTAGAAGCAGAGTGCCATCTCCGGCACTTCGCGTTTTATACAACGTTTTAGAATCTTTCAATGATAATTTCCATATTTTTCCTTTATATGAAAACTGAATCTGCGTAGCAGAAAGTTTTTTTGCATTCTCTGCACTGATTTTTACTTCAGTGAGCAACGGATCTGCTGCGTGTGCATACGAAAGAGGAATCAGCGCAAACATAAGCGCCAGTGTTGCTACTAAGTATTTATTGTGTGCAATCAACGTCATATTTATTTGGGTCAGTATATGTTCTTGTAAATAATTGCCAGAAACTCTTTTTTGCTTCAGGTGTTGGTGACGGGCTCGGTGAAAGATCCGCGCCTACCTCTGCATATTCCACAATCGTAATGTCCAGCTTTTTCCTGCCGAATTCTAATGCTTCGCGCGTAGAAGGAAACCAAAGGTCTACGTAGTAGCCGTTAAAACGTGGTGCCATCTTATCTTCTACAATATGCCTTTTACCGTTAATTAGTACAATAGTCCCCAGTGGTAAAAAGTTAGTTGCAACGACTCCTGGCCTAACCGTTGTTCCTGCAGCAGTAATGCACGGAGTTGAATCTGTTTGGTACGGAGACGACGCGTATGCACTAGAAATAACTGTAAGCACTGTTCCCTCTTTAGGACGAATGCGGATAGTATTTCGTATTCCAACATACCCCCACAATGTTTCCCACCACGTTTTTTCTGGAAATGCGACGTTTGGGATCATTACTTCAAGATGCGCCGGGGCAATTGCAAGCGCATGGTTTGCACACACAAGAATTAATACGGTTCCAAACACTGTTACAAAAAAACGATTCATACTCATCATGGTACACTTGAACACATGGCAGGAGAAATCGCACACACTATATATGCCGCACGACTGTTAACACATATAGGAGACGATGTTTCCGACCCTTCTTATTGGATAGGTGCATTGTTTCCTGATATTTACCGCATTGGCCGCACCAGCCGCTACCCCACCCACCCTAGATCTGTCAGCCTTTCTACTATTGTCGGGAACAATGATTTTGTAACGGGAATGCGAGTGCATAGCTGGATAGATGATACGAGAGAAAAATATTTCCGCGAGCACAGCGCACTTGAAAAACTTTCTTGGCACCCCTTGTTGCCCTTTGCGTTTGAGTTATTTGAAGATGAGATACTGTATGGTTCGTATGATGACTGGGGGCATATTACTGCCATACTTTCCACTATTCACGCAGACGAGGAGTTACTTATCCACAATCGCCCGCACATACAAGCATGGCATGCACTGCTTGCAAATTATTTTCGAGCAGCGCCAGATGATACGTCGCGACGAATATTTATGGAAAAATTACAAATACCCTCCGCTATTATCCAAGAAGTAAATGGTGTAGTCGCGGACCTTAAAGCAAACGATACTGCACAAGAAATTCTCATGGACTATATTCGCAGTATCGAACATATCCTTCTGTAAAAAAAATCATAAAAAAATCTCTCCGCTTATTAGGGCGGAGAGATTTTTATAGCTACCTCATTATCTCTTTTTCTTCTTAGAGGTGGTTTTCTTTTTTCCTTTTTTAGTAGCCTTTCTCTTTGTTGTCTTTTTCACTGTCTTCTTTGCGCTCTTTCTCTTTGAAACTTTTCGCTTCTTAGCTGGCATAGATACCACCTCCTCTCCAAAATGAAAATATATTTTCTAAATGAAATGCTTTCACAAGAAATATTTTCTTGTGATGAACTGTTTCCCCTCCATAAAACATTTCATTCATATCGCTTTCGTTATTGTATCACAAGTTTTTCTTTATGTGCAGTGCAAAACCAATAGTACTTACAACAAAAGATAAAGTTCCGATAAAAATAATTGCAAACACAACCATTGAAAAAGATATTTCAACAAAAAACATTGCAACAAGTGTTGCACCAAGTACAAAATCTATTTGATCAAATGGAATCCACATTTTTCCTGACTCTATGTTTACTCTTCGTTTAAAAAAACTTTTTACGCTATCACCGGCAAGTGCACCAAAGCCTATTGCCATGCTATACACAAGCGCATCAAGAAAACTTTCAAATGGTTTTGTGTGAATAAAAAATGAAAGCAACACGCCAAATATTCCTGCCACAATAACGCCTGCGACAAATCCGCGAACCGTTTTATTATCACCAAAAAGACGTGTGCCCTTAAGCGAAACACCAAAATCCATTGGTTTGTTGAGGCTTTTTAACACATTGTATTTACTGACAAATACAGGAACAGTATTAGCTACCATTGCCGGTGAATATATATACAGTACAAATAAAATAAATTGCCAATCAAACATAAGATACTTTATAAGTATATGCTGTTATTCAAAATGAGCATGTGCATTTTTCTGATCTACTTTTTTCCGCAATACTGCGTGACGATCCAGATGCGGATCAGATGTTAAAATACTTTTTGCTTCACCACGAACCAATTTTATCATTTCATAATCGAGAAGCGACGCAACTCTTAGACTGCCGAAGCCAGATTGCTCAAGACCATACAATTCTCCCGGTCCACGAAATTGTAAATCCATTTCAGCAATTGCAAATCCATCATTAGTAGATGCAAATAAAGAAAGTCTTTTATTTTCTGCACCATCTGCTTTTGTTGGAACAATGTAGCAAATAGATTCATGTTCTCCTCTTCCAATTCTTCCTCGAAATTGATGCAACTGTGCTAACCCAAATCTTTCTGCGCCTTCAATCATCATCACCGTTGCATTTGGTACATTCACACCAACTTCAACAACAGCAGTTGCAACGAGCAATTGAATTGCTCCCGCAGCAAAGTTATTCATTACCCCTTCTTTTTCATCAGAATCCATCTTGCCATGCAACATTCCAACTGCAATGCCAGGAAATAATTTTTGTATTTCTTGAAATGCTTTGCTTGCAGATTTTACTGCGAGTTTTTCTGAATCTTCAATAATAGGAGTAATAATATATGCTTGCCGACCAGCGTGCAGCTGCGTAAGCATATCAATAATTGCATCATCGCGATTTTCGGAAGCGACAATACGCGTTACAATCGGTTTTCTTCCGGGAGGCAGTTCGTCTAGGAGCGAATTTTCTAAATCACCATACACGGTTAAGCTAAGTGTCCTTGGAATTGGCGTTGCGGTCATGGAAAGCAAATGCGGAACAATCCCCTCCTCTATGGATAACAGTGCTTTTCTTTGAGCCACTCCAAATCGATGCTGCTCGTCTATAATAGCCAAGCCTACATTCTTTGCGTGTACATACTCCTGCAAGAGCGCATGAGTACCTATTACACATACGGGCTCACTACTTTGCAAGCGTTCATAAATATCTGATTTTTCTTTTTGCTTCATTGCACCAACGAGCAGATATACCTTTTTTTCTCCGAGACTTGCTTGAAAAGACAGCGCCTGTTGCCTCGCCAAAATTTCCGTAGGAGCCAAATACAAAACTTTTTTATTATGAGCTAGCGCAATTTTTGCCGCTATAAGCGCAACGGCACTTTTCCCAGAACCCACATCACCTTGCAGCAACCGGTTCATAGGATGAGGCTCGCTCATATCATGCGCAATTTCTTGAATAGTTCGTTTTTGGGCATTGGTAAGAGTAAACGGCAAAGATGCGATGTGCTTTTCTATTTCTTTCTCAGAAGCTGGAAGCGCATATGCACTGGCCAAGCGCACACGTTGCTTCCGTACCAATGCCGCGAGCTGGAGAAAAAAGAGCTCATCAAACTGAAGTCGCCGTTTCGCAAGAGCAAGTGCTTCTTGTGATGATGGAAAATGTGCTTGCCTAATTGCCTCTTGAATACCCATTAAATCGTTCCTATTAATAATATCTTTAGGTAAGTATTCAGGAATCAGCAATATAGCGGGCAAAAGCGCCTTTACCTGATACCGAATAAAACGCGAGGAAATACCTGCACTTTCACTATATATAGGAGTAATAGCAGCCGTATGAATACGTTCAGATGGAGATACTGCAAACTCAAGGGCTGGCGAACGCATAGAAAAGTGTGGTTTTTTGCCACGGGTTACTCCTTTTTTCAAAAAACGGGGCTCTTCCACCATACCCGCAACATATACTTGAGTGCCAACCGGCAGCTTATGCTGCAAAAATTGCAAATTAAACCACACAATATGCAATACTCCCGTACCATCATCAATATCTACATATATACGAAGTAGCCGTCGCTTTCCATAAAACCCCCTGTTTTCCTTGATAGATATAACTGTGCCCAAAACAGTCATCTGCTTCCCCACCTCGAGCTTTTCAATGGGCGTAACAGTTGAAAAGTCTTCATACTTACGAGGAAAGTGAAATAATATATCCCGCACATACGTTATACCAAGGCGCCCCAGAGCGCGCGCACGGGCAGGCCCAACCCCCGAAAGGTCAGTAATGGGTGAAGAAAGTGTGATTGCCATATACAAATATCGTACATGAAAAAGCGAAAAGGAACCTTTGGGGGTTCCTTAGATATTTGATTACATAGTTTTTCCATCATTATGAGTGACAGAATGAACCAATGTTTTTGGTCAAATTTGACGTTTTGTCTGAATAAAAGAGCAGAAAGAGCTATCTGCCAGTACTATACATTTTTTATAGCTTTTCGCAAGTGTCTCTATTGCCAACTTACATGTGAACACTATTTGTAATCGTTTCCTATTCTGTACTGTACACAATTGGTGTTTACACTGAGCTCGTTGAAGTGCACTCGGCAGGAATCGAACCTGCGACCCAAGGGTTAGAAACCCTTTGCTCTATCCGCTGAGCTACGAGTGCATAAAAATACTGTATTATTTGTTTTTACCATATAATATGCTACATTGCGAGGACGTATATGGCGGCTATAGCTTAATGGCAAAGCTCCGGGTTGTGGTCCCGGTGACGAGGGTTCGATCCCCTCTAGCCGCCCAGCCTTATGAAAAAGAAGACAACTCAGGAACTTATAACAGAACGCCCTTCTGAGAAAGAGCTAAAAGCGATGCCACGAACACCGCTTATTGTAATTGCGGACAATATACGGAGCCTCGATAACGTAGGGCTGATATTTCGCCTGTGCGAGCTTGCACGCGTAGAGCTATTTGTTCTCGCCGGCTATACCGGATACCCAAAAATAGAACATGACACTCGTCCAGAGGGAATAATCGAGAGGCACCAGAATAGAATTCAAAAAACGTCCGTATATGCACTGCCCCACCAGCCTTGGGCGTATCAAGAAAATCCCATAGATTTTATAACTGCTAAAAGACAAGAGGGCTACCATGTTATAGCTTTAGAGCAGACAACAACCAGTATTCCCTACTTTAAGGCAATATATACCCTACCAACCATCCTTATAGTTGGGCATGAACGCCTGGGGGTTCGAGAAGAATTACTCGCACTTGCCGATCAGCTTATTGAAATACCCATACTTGGCATAGGCAATTCTCATAACGTCGCCATGGCAACGGGTATCATTATTTCACATATCCTCGAAAAAACTGGACAATATACCAAAAATAACGGAATATCATAGCACGCACTCGTAGCTCAGCGGATAGAGCATCTGGCTTCGGACCAGAGGGCCGTAGGTTCGATTCCTACCGAGTGCACACTTCGACAAGCTCAGTGTAAACACCTATGCAACCAACGAAACTCCTCTATTTAGAAAATTTTACCCAACTTGAAGCGCCTGCTCAGGTTTTGGATATCACGGAAGAAAACGGGAAAACTGTGGTTATTTTAGACCAAACCGTTTTTTATCCACAGGGTGGTGGGCAGCCATTTGATACCGGAATTATTACGGGCAAAAACGGAACGTTTATAGTTGAAGAAGTTCGATTTGTGGACGGTATGGTAAAACATATTGGAATAATTTCTGACGGTAACTTTCAAACTGAAGAAAAAGTTCATTGCTCAGTTGAGCAACGAACAAGAACTATAAATAGCCGCATTCATTCTGCGGGGCACGTTGTAGACATGGCCGTTTACGCCCTCAAACTGAACTGGATCCCCGGCAAAGGCTATCACTTCCCCGATGGGCCATATGTTGAATATTCTGGAAATATTGATGCGCAAAACAAAGAAAGTATGCAAAAAGATATCGAACGCATTGCTAACGAATTTGTTCAAGAAAACAGGGAAACAAAACTTGTTTTTATGGAAAAAGAAAAAATGCACAAAGTGTGCCATTTTGTACCGGATTATCTACCAGAAAATAAACCTGCCAGAGTTGTGATGTACGGCGACTTCGGAATCCCCTGCGGTGGAACACATGTGAGTAATTTAGGAGAAATCGGAAGAATAACTATCAGAAAAATCAAGATAAAGGGCGATGTAATTAGAGTGAGTTATAGCGTAGCTTCGTAAGGATTTCTCCCCCTCATATGAGGGGGGAGCGAGAGGGGGTCGTAATGCATCGTTGATTTACCCCCACCCCGCCCGTTGGCGGGTGCTCCCCCTTGTCCAAGGGGGAGAAATTCACTTCGCCAAAGGCAGCTTTATTTCAAACTCTAAACCAGAAGACTCATTTCGTTGTTTCCAGCTCAGCTTTCCGTTGAATTCATGAATAAGTAGCCTAGAAAGGGTTAACCCTACGCCAATCCCGTCCTGGTCGTACTGGCTTGCGTACTGCCCTCGCACAAAAGGATCAAAAATAGCGTGCGCATCTTCGTTTTTTACCCCTATACCTCTATCTTGCACAATAATTCGAACGAATTTTTTACCGCGAATAATGGCAACGTTCACGAGTCCTGGCTTTAATGTATACAAAATGCCATTTTCTAGAATATGAACAAGCGCTATAAGAAAAAGATTGCGATCAAGCTTCACAGAGGCATCTTCACAAAGGGCTTTGCGTATTATTTCGACATTTCTAGCAGATGCTAACGGCTGCACACGGCTTACTGCCTCCTCCACTAAGGCGCATACGTTATACACTTTCATTTCCTGAGCAACGGTGCCACCCTGGGCTCTGAGCATTAAGAATATATCTCTCACGTTTTCCAATAACACACGGGTTTTTGTATTCATACGCTTTATTTTGAGACGCACTTCTGCCGGGAGGGCGTCTGATTGCCTCACTAAGTACTCAATATCTTCTTCTAATGAAGAAATAGGCTGTTCCAACTGTGAGGCTACTCGAGATAACCTGCGGTGTTCCCTTCTATCATCCCCACGCGCCTTTCCTTCTGCAAATACAATAAATAGCAAGCCACCAGTTATACAAATGCCTACAAATAATGGAAGTATAGGAGTAAAAGCGCCGTGAAAGAGCGCAATAACTAAGAAGTATAAGTCGATAGCCAGCAAGACGGAGGCGCCCCCGTATAAGAAGGAATGCAAAATAGTGTGGGGCGACGTAGTTTTCATACAATGTGCAGGATTATTTTCATTTTACCACATATTTTCAGCGTTCGAGTGCGCTCAGGCTAAATAAAATCTGGGAGGGCTTCTGCGAGTTGCTCGCGATACTGCAGGGCTTCAGCTATGTGTTTTGGTTCAATGCTTACTGAATCATTTATATCTGCAATCGTAAGCGCAACTTTGAGAATGCGGTGTATTCCGCGAGAAGATAGGCGGAACTTTTCTTGCGCACGTACTAAAAGCTGCCTACTATCGTCTTTGAGCGAAGCAAACTCTAATAATTCCTTTGGCTTAAGCTCTGCATTCGTTTTACCTTGCCGTGCCCATTGTTTTTGACGGCTCGTAAAGACTAGTTCAGCATATTCTTTTGAGGATTGTCCGGAGCGCTCCGTTGACAGTAGCTCTTCTGCTGGCACATCCCCTACCAGAACATGCAAATCGAATCTATCTAACATGGGCCCAGATATTCTTCGCTGATACCGAATAATATCAGCGGAAGAACAGGTACAAGATTTGCGCTGGCTCCCGATAAACCCACACGGGCATGGGTTCATGGCGCCTACAATCATTGCTCTGGCTGGGAACCGCACGGTGTGCGCTGCGCGCGACACGGTAACCATCCCGTCCTCTATAGGTGCGCGAAGCTGCTCCAGTACAGTACGAGGAAATTCTGGAAGCTCATCTAAAAATAATACGCCATGGTGGGCAAGAGTTATTTCCCCGGGCTTAGGAATAGTTCCTCCCCCAACAAGAGCAGCGCTGGACGCACCGTGATGCGGACTTCGAAACGGACGAGTGTGCTTCAAGCCTTCTTCCGCAGATAACAGCCCAGCAATGGAATAAATTGATGTAACCACTAATGCCTCTTCTCTTGTTAATGAAGGCAATATTCCATTCATTGCCCGCGCAAGCAATGTTTTCCCCGTACCTGGCGGACCTACCAACAAACCGTTATGCCCGCCTGCAGCACAAATAACAAGCGCACGCTTCGCGTGCTCTTGGCCACGGATTTCATTCATATCTATTTCAGGAACAGTAAAACTGCTTTCAAATTGTTGTTCTGCATGAGTACGCGGCAAATGCGATATAGCTTTATTTGCAGTAAATAACGTAATAAGTTGTGTGAGGCTTTCCACCGGATATATTTCAATTTTATCTGCAAGCGGTGCTGCTTCTTTGGTATTACCAAAAGGTAAATACAGCCGCTTCACTCCATTTCGAACAGCAGATAACACAATCGGCAGTACTCCCTTCACCGGACGAATACTTCCATTAAGGGCTAATTCCCCAATAAACCAAGATGTACTGAGTACATCTTCTTCTATAAAAATTTGTCCGCTCGCACATAAAAAACCAATTGTAATAGGAAGGTCATATAAAGAACCTTCTTTTTTTAGACTGGCTGGCGCTAACGAAACAATCGTTTTTCTCCGCGGAGGAGTAAACCCGGAATTAGTAAGCGCTGCTGTCATGCGCTCCCTGGATTCTTGAATAGCTTTATCAGTTAGTCCAACAAGTGTAAAACTTGGCAATCCTTGGAGGACATCAACTTCTACGTCAACAGGAAGTGCATCTATACCGTATACAGCTGCGGATCTAATGTGTGCGGGCATTATCGCCTAGTGTACACCCATATTGCCCAAATTGTACTCACTACTATGCCAATATCTGCCGCATTAAACATGAGGGATCCTATAACAAACGGATCTCTTATGTAACCAAGTCGCAACAGATCGATATAGTTACTTGCACCGAATGCAATAATACAAAAAAGAGGGACTATTAGAGAAAGGTCCCTCTTTTTACGTACAATGCTGCCCACAAGAAGCGTAAATGCCACTAGTGGCGGTAGTAGCTCCATGTACTTATGAAATAACAGTGGTAGCTGCTGGGTTAGCACGAAGTCGCCCTTCTGGTATTTCGGCTCCATCTTCTGTAACCCCGTACGTTTGCTTCTTTATTCTTTCTAGCGCCGCATCAATTTCTGTTATCCGCTCTGTTACGGCACTATTTGTAGCTTTGAGCGCTTCATAATCTGCCACCTCAGTAGCATTTTCTTCTTCGCTTCGTCCATAATCGGGAAAGGCTGAGCTCTCTACCGCTTCCCCAGATAACGTTCTGCGCTCCTCCATGAGACGCTCTTTCATTTCTTGTATAAAATCTTGTGTGTGCATAGGTATATATAAAATTAGTGGAGCCGACAGTGCGGCGTAAAAAATAAATTTTGGCCTCTGTCGGCTTCCGAGCTCGTGTCTACAGCCGTTTGAGGCAGATTACTACTGATATGTATTATACATCATTACCAGCAACAACCTGCCCCAAATAGCATTTTGTCAAACAAGAGCTATGTGCATCGTCCCTTTGTCTGCTCAAAAGAATGGTCCCCTACCACAATTGCGGTTCCTGGTACATGCACTCGCACAAAGGCGAAGAGCATAGGCGTACCGACCACCGCGGTATAAAGTTCAAAAGAGCTAACCTTGTTTTATTGTTTTTGTGTTTGATATGTGTGGCTGCAGCAGAGCAGCGCGTCCTTGTAGTGGGGGTTTGTACTATCCTTGTAAGGAAGCACGGGCAGAGAACATACGGACATATCTTCGCTAACCGCGCTTCCCTTACTTTAGGATCTTACATATGAAGTTGTAAAGGTGCTTCTCTCTTTGTGTGGTTCTGAGTGCCTTACTCGGCCCACTCTCATCAGAACCATTCATTTGTTTTGCTTGTTTGTTTTGTTTCTCTGCGCCCCGTTTTTGAGCGATGTTTCAATTGTAGCAGATTTTTTACTCTCGGTAAAGAGTGGAAAGGTACTTTTTTGAACATATTTCGTATACATGTGTTTTACGAGTCTATTTTCACCAAACTAGTAACGCATCACATGAACATAATCTATTCCCTATTATGTCATGCCCGACGTCGCTCACAGAGCTATGTCGAGCGAAGCCGGAATGACGACTTATTTTTTTGTTTTTAGGTCAGCCCAAATATCGATACTATCCGGCGTGGTAGAATATTCAATCTTAGTAAATTCGGATCCAAGTCCAACGGCGTTCAATGCCCCACTTTGTATTACGCCTTTTTTTAAGACCGTAGAATCTGTCAAAAACGATACCGTTTGATTACCAAGGATCTCCTCCGTTGCTACGACGAGGATGTTGTCCTTCCCACACAAGAATAATTGCTCATCATAATCTTGAGTTGGCAGACACGTAGTTCCTACGCCTTTCGTAATTGAAAAATGCGCATTTGATTTACCTGGTATAAACTCATACCCAATTGATTTGTCAGGAAGTGAAAAAGCTTTTTTCTGAGGGTGCCGTGTACCTTGCTCTGCATCCATCCAGGACTGTATAAGGCCTGCAGTTTTTTCACCATTCGATACAACCCCTAGTGCAACTGAACTTTCCTTAATAGAGAGAATAACTGACTCATTTTCAGACAACAAGCTTTGGAGTGTTTTGGGATGAGTTTTCGTAAAATGCATAAGCTCAGAGACCTTACTCTCAACTGCTGCTATAAATTCAGTGGGAAAAACGTTAAGTGCATTTTTTTGCAGCGTAATAAATGTTGCTTCTGGTTGGGTACTTTTTTCTGGCAAGCGCTTCGTATTGCCTCGGATAAAGTTCGAGGAATTTGTATGAACAACTGCGTGCAATGAGCTACTATTTTGCTCTATATAAAGAGCATTTGATTCACTACCTGTATTACTATTTTGAAGGATAAATTCACCGCTTATTGGTAAGCCATGTATAAAAACTGCACTGAGCGTTTTACCTAACGCCATGAAAGAATTGCTACTAGTCTCAGTACTTCCCTTGCTCGCAAGCAATATATAGCCCAAGCGATGAACAGTATACGACTGCGCCCGTAACTCCTGCGCTAGTGAAAGTTGGTGCAATACCTTAGGAATACCGACTATGTACTGCGCTTGACCGTCTTTTGTATACACAAAACGGTTGAAGTTACCCACCCCTATAGGTAGTATGCTTGCATATTTCTCCTGTATCCCCCGAACAAGTGAGCTTGAGTTCACAAAACTATTCTTATACCCAACGGTATATTCCCCAGAATTTTCTGGAAGTAGCGCGCGAAGAAACCATAGTGAGCTTGAAAAACTCACGGAAACGGCGCACAAAAAAAGCCCTGTAAAAACTATACTCAGCAACAAGAACGACGCTCTCTTCATACTTTGACTATAGCACGCACTTACTTAGTTGAAAGCACGACCTGTATTTCAATTCCCGTACTTGTCCTCCCCGCCGACGCAATAATAGGAATTCCAAGTGGCATATTTGCAACAGGCAGCATGCCTAGCATGGCAGGGTCAGTAAGTGATCCCACAATGAATAGTCTGTCTTTGATTATTTCAACAGCTTTTTCAACTAAATCTTTCCACGGATCACCAACAGAAAACCCAGTCGTTGCAGCACGTGACGTATCGAGCAGTGCGTTCATGCCTTCACGAGAGGAAGATATAAGTAAAAAGTTATCACCAACTACATAATCCAACGATTGTGTTTGACCTATTACATTTACATATCGTAATGGGATTTTTTCATACTCCCCATCATTAAACGCAACCTGAACTCCAAGCGTCTTTCCGATAATGAGTGGGATTAGCGCTGGCAACGATTGCTCTATAATTGGTTCTCCGTTTTTTATTTTCTGCTTCAACGAGCCTGGAAGCGCCAGAATCAAGCCTATGTCTGGGACTCCGTCAGAACCCTTTCGTTCAAATATGGCATATGGGGTAGTAAATAATGCGATAAACTGTCGCACTGCAGGCTGTGCAAGAGTTGTTGCATCAAACTGCAGAGTATCCTCAGGCAATAACTTAGTATCTTCCGCAAAGTTAAGCCCCACACGACCAAACGTGATATCGTTTGGTATCAATGTCATTAATTCAGTAGTGCTCTCTACCACACCCTCTCCTGGTGGGTCCCCCGCAATAAGTGCCGATGCGCGAATTGTATCGTCGCTTGAATCCCCTGCCACATGAAATACAAGCGCATCCATATGAGAAAGACGGGTAGCGACTGCCACAGGTGAAGTAAATTGCTGAGAAACAAATGCAGCATCTAGTGCGTATCGAATCATGTAACTTGAGCTATCGGTAGATGCAAGAAGAGCACTATTTTCTGCAATACTCCCCGTGTCAAGCGCAGCTTGATACTCTCCGATTTTGCTTTCGTGTATAACGTACCATTTTCCTTTTTCTAGTACTTGCTCTTTGCTATACTGAGCAACAAACTGCTTAATACCTTCCGTCTTTTCAACTATGAGGTATGGGCTTTTATTGCCAGGCAAGAGGACATAATTTACCTCCGCAATATCTGAAATACTCAGAAGGCTCGTAGGGTCACCGCTTGTGGCGTTATTTGATTCCGCAAGTGCTGCTGCGCTCCACATCTGCCGGACCATATTGCGACTCTCCTGCGAATCCATTTTATAATGAACACTTGCAACTGCGTCTTTTGGAATAATTTGGAAGAAAGCTATTTGAGTATCTGTAGTATTGCTCAGCATTTTTATCGTATCCCATTTCATGTACCCATATATTCCACCTCCAAAAACAGCGCAAAAAAGCACAACATATACTATTCCCATTGTAATACCTCTGAATTTAGAATGAGGGGTTGTTAGTGTGTCGCTATGAACCGCAACTGGCTTTTGAGGCTTTTCATCTTTTTGTTTGGGAGCAACGGGAGCCGTCTCCACTTTTGGAACAGACTGTGCATCAGCAATATCATCTTTCATTATTCGAATTACAAACTGATTTTCCATCGCTTGTTATTATAACAAACAACGAAGAATCAGAACACTACAATGTGGCTTTGTGCGAAAGACTAATGCGACCGTTTGCATCAACTTCCGTAACTACTACAGAAATAACGTCCCCTACCTTCACAACGTCTTCTATTTTGTTTACCCGCTCATTCCTAAATTGGGAAATGTGTACCATCCCATCTACGTTGGGGATCAGTGAAACGAATGCTCCAAAGTCGAGAATCTTTACCACCTTGCCTTCAAAACGTTCTCCTACTTTAATTTCTCTGGTCATATTAAATACCCACTGCTTCGCTTTTTCCATTGCTTCCGGATCATTTGATGTAATAGAAACAAGTCCGTCATCATCAATAGAAATATCTACGCCAGTTTCCGCAATAATTTCATTGATATTTTTGCCTTTCGGACCAATAAGCGCACCAATTTTTTCCACAGAAACCCGCATAATGTGAATTCTTGGTGCATATTTTGATAACTCCGGTCTTGGGGCAGCCAACACTTCTTCCATTTTTCCTAAAATGTGAAAACGTGCCTTTTTTGCTTGCTCGAGTGCCTCAGAAAGCACATCTCGTGTTAAACCGGTCACCTTGATATCCATTTGAAGTGCCGTAATACCGTCGCGCGTTCCTGCCACCTTAAAGTCCATATCACCCTTTTCATCTTCCATACCCGCAATATCCGTCAACACTCGGTGCGTACCTGTGCCATCTGACATTAACCCCATCGCAATACCTGCAACAGCCTTTTTAATTGGCACTCCAGCGTCCATAAGCGCTAATGAAGACCCACACACGGATGCCATAGACGATGATCCGTGACTTTCCAGTACTTCAGATACAAGCATCATGGTATATGGCCATACTTCCTTATCGGGCAACACTGCAAGCAATGCGCGTTCAGCAAGTGCTCCATGCCCTATTTCACGCCTTCCGGGTCCCCTGTTTGGCCGAATTTCTCCAACAGAAAACGCAGGGAAGTTATAGTAATGAATATAGCGTTTCTTTTCTTCTTTTTGCATCGTATCCATAATGAGCTCATCATCTGGACCACCAAGCGTGAGCACCGTTAATACTTGAGTATCGCCCCGCTGAAACAGTCCTGTGCCGTGTGTTCGTGGCAAAACTCCTGCACGTACTTCTATAGAACGAATTTCATCCAGTGCCCTGCCATCACTTCTCCTGGAATCCTCAAGAACTCGCAGGCGCGCAACCTTACCGTGGAATTCGTGAATGATATGTCTAACTTTCTTTTCAGGAATTTCCACTTTTTCTTCGTCGGTCATCTTCTCCAGTACATGCGCTACAACATCTTTTTCTGCCTGGCCTATCTCGTCTTTATTTTTTGAAAGCTCCAGTTTGTCTCTTAACAAAGATCCTACCATGCCTTCTACTTTTTCTGTATGAGCTTCATTATGTTGCGCAAAGATTGCTTCGCGTTTTGGTTTACCAACTTTGGTTTGCAACTCTTCTAACAACGCAACTACGCGGGCAATGCTTTTTTGTCCTACTTCAATTGCATCCAGCATGGCGTGCTCAGTAACTTCCATCGCTCCAGATTCTATCATCGCAACATCCGTTGCGGTCCCGGCAAGGAGCAAATCGAGCTTACTTCCCACTTTCTGCGTTGCTGTAGGATTTACCACAAATGAATCGTTTACTAATCCTACACGTGCAGCACCCAACTTCCCCTCCCATGGGATATCGCTAATCATTAACGCTCCGCATGCGGCTATCATAGCTAGTACGTCAGAGTCATTTTCACCATCATACGAAAGTACCGTAAGCACAAGCTGCACATCGTTAATCATTCCGTGCGGAAACAGTGGGCGCACAGAACGGTCAATGAGGCGCGCCGTTAAAATTGCATCATCGCTGGGCCTTCCTTCTCGCTTCATAAAGCGACTTCCTTTTATTTTCCCAGCGGCATAAAACTTCTCTTCATATTCAACCAGCAGTGGAAGATAATCTGCATCTGGAGACATCGGCTTGCCCATAGTCGCAGTACCTAAAACAATCGTTTCGCCACATTGAACAACAATTGCGCCGCCTGCCTGTTTTGCCAGTTCTCCCGTACTTATACGCACTTCTTTGCCTCCAACGTCTCCTACTACTTCAGTTTTGTTCATGTGTGACATAGCCATTCATTCAGTTACGAAATAATCTTTACCTTCCGATGAGGAGGCTTTTTTGCGTCCTGCAGTAAGAACTGCTTCGGATTGCTTGATAAATCAAAAAAACTATCTGCGCTTTCTATTAAATTTTTTGAAGTGCTTTCTCGAAAGCCTATCACCTCTACCCTGAGGCCCTTTTCTTTTGCAAATTCTACCATAGGAACAAAATCCCCGTCACCACATACCAATACGGCCACATCGATTTTTGGCTCTAATCTCAAAATATCCGTAGCAATTCCTACATCCCAATCGCCTTTCTTTTGCCCGCCAATGAATGTTTGTAGTGGCTTGGTCTTTACTTCAAAGCCTTGTCCGGAAAGCGCTTCATGAAACTCGCCTTCATGCGCTTCTTCTGTAGTGATCCCGTATGCAATAGCGCGAACAAGTTGTCTATTAGACACCGCCTGCGCCAATACGTTCTTAAAATTTACCTTTCTGCTATAGAGCGCCCTCGCAGAATAGTACATGTTCTGTATATCTACAAAAACCCCAACGCGTTGCTGGGGAAACTGTCCGGGCGTGTTCACACCTGCTTTAACCCTAATTTTTTTGTGAGAGCCTTAAAACGTTTTTCGTCCTGACGCTTTAAGTAGGTAAGAAGGCGCTTGCGCTTGCTTACCATACCAAGAAGCCCTCTCCTGCTGTGGTGGTCTTTCTTGTTCTCTTTCAAGTGATTTGCAAGTTCTTCAATCTTTTCACAAAAAATAGCAATCTGAACTTCCGGTGAACCTGTGTCATCGGCGTGAGTTTTGTACTTCTTGATAATAGCTTGTTTCCTTTCTTCAACCTTGCTCATATCTACATATCGTACATATATCTATAAAAAAGTAAAGAAGATATACTTATTTTATGGAAAATAAGCTTACAACTCTGAAGGCAGACTTCCTGGAAAACCTAGAAATAGGGCAAGGAAGATCTGGTGGAACTACCCGTAATTACGACTACTATATAAGCTGTTTTTTTACCCAACAACATATTGGCAGCGTACAAGACATCACACTCAGCTCTATTCGGCTGTTTCGACGCTGGCTGCATGACGAAGCTGGTGAGAAAGGTACTGGAGTAACCCTCGCTACGCAAAACTACTACCTCATAGCAATACGCCAATTCCTCAAATACCTCACGAAACGCGACATTACATGCCTCTCCCCGGATAAAATAGAGCTGGCAAAGCTTCCAGAGAGGGATATAGACGTGCTGTACCCAGAGGAAGTTGCGCAGTTGCTTACATCGTTCACCAAAAAAACACCCGACGACCTGCGAGACTTTGCCCTTATTTCTACGCTTTTTTCTACAGGACTGCGTATTTCCGAGGCAGCACACCTGAACCGAGATGATATACGGGCGCAGGCACATGAGCTAGCGGTGCGTGGCAAAGGAAATAAAATTCGTATTGTCTTCTTATCCCCTGATGCCCATGCGGCTATTGCTGTATATGTTGATACAAGGGCAGACATAGACCCAGCGCTCTTTATCCGGCACAAAAAAGGTATTGGAGAACAAGATGATTTGCGCCTCACCACCCGAAGCATGCAACGCATTATCAAAAAAAGAGCAGTACAAGCCGGCATTACGAAAGATATAACCCCACACACCCTGCGGCATTCGTTTGCTACTGATTTACTCAGCAACGGAGCAGATATTCGACACGTACAGCAATTATTAGGACACTCTTCTATTACAACCACCCAAATATATACGCATATTACGGATTCTCACCTGCGAGATATCCACGAAAAGTTTCACTTTACAACAAAGCGTCCGTAGGGCAAGGCAGCATGCTCGTTCTCTCTAGCTCGAGGAGCGTCTGTGCAGAACTAGTCCAGGTATAAAGCCCCGCATCCTCGTTTGTAATAAATCCGTATCTGGTAAACACGCAATCAACAAGCCATGATTCTATACTGGCTTGCAACGCAGATTGTTCGTAGAGCCCCACAGATGCTTCTTGCTGCCATAGCGGGCGGAACGAACGCACGATACGCAACGTTAACTCATCTACTGACTGTGTTTCCCCTACCTGTATTTGCGATAGCATTTCCCACACCATCGGCAGATATTGCTGAAATACTACAAGATGAGCACCCCATTCATGGAAATATTCCTTCCAATCAAGATGATACATATCTACGTGCCAAAGTATATAAAATTGAGAAGGCACTGGGAGCGCAGCAAATGTCTGGTACCGTGATTCAATAATACGTATTTTGCCCTTATACGGCCGAACAAGATTCAACTCTTCCAGAAGCGCACATGCTCTGCGCACACGAAGCGGGTCGCCGGCAAACGAAGACAACTCAACTGCCAAGCGCAATTCTTCAGATGCATGCAAAAAATGGTCGTCAAGATATTTATTGATAGTTGCTGGATGCTCGAGCAGTTCTTGCACGAGTGTATACAGCTCTACTAATACGGGTGCAAACATCACCTCGCGACTTGTAAGTGGTATCTGTATACCCTTTGCTCCTTTTGGATGCGACGCTGCCCATAACCTACAAATATATTTTCTCCATTTATTTTGCAGTATGGTGCTCTGTATAGGCATTATTGAGAGTATGCTCCTCACTGCGGTTTCCGGATCTGGTGAACCTTTCACAATATCTGCCATCTTCGATTCCGTAAGTTCATCTGTATATCCAGAGAGTTCTAGGAGCGCCCGTACGTTTGGTTGATATTCCATACCTTTAATACATACATGTTTTCCCCCACTTTCACAATATATAAAACGATATTTAAGTAAAAAAAATCACCGGCATTGCATCGTGCAAAGCCGGTGTTGTGGGTGAATCACCCTTTTTCTTAAAGAACGTCCTTGTTCACTCCATGCTACTTCCCCCTTTTTTAGGAGGATGGCAATTGGCGCACGTGCCTACGTGACCTCCTGAACGTTTTGCGCAAACTACCTGCTCCGCAAAACGCTCAAGCTTGTCCAGCTTCTGATCCCTTGCCCTAATTGCATCAAGCAGGTTTTGCACATCTTGTTTCGTCACCTCATTCTCAATGACAGGCAACGATGGCGGTTTAGCGTCATCCTTCTTCGGTTTCGGCGATACCACCTTATTCCCCGCGACGGACCGTATCTTGTCCGCCTCGTTGAGGTATGCCCCGATGAACTCCGACGGCGAGTATAGTTCGTTGCCTTCATCATCCTTTGGGATAACAATGCGCAACTTACCACCGTCGCCGATTGGAACAGCCATGGAAAGATCGCGAAACTCT
>CAYIHP010000003.1:0-19404 GCA_964363175.1 uncultured Candidatus Saccharibacteria bacterium | reverse complement strand
GGCTGATTGTACTGTACCCACCAGGGAAATATTTTTCGCAATAATAGTTTTGAACGCCCCTATCGGTTGGCCATGTGCCGCAGTTTTGTAGAATTGCGAGAATGCAGTTAATACATATTTCGGATTATAGCCAAACGCGTTAAATATTTCATTCGAACCTATAAGACGTAATTTGCCATCCTGAAATACGTATTTCTGATTATTAATGAGTACTATCCAACCATCCGGATATGTGCCGATATTGGCACCACGTCTGTATCTCGCCAGTTCTTCTCCTGACACCGCAACACGCTGAGATTCATCTGGGTAATATTCTGCTTCGTAAAAATAATCGCCCAGATATAATCGTTTTGTTATTACGCCATCACTTGCCTCCTCAAGACGCCATATTCGCCCGCCATGAAATGGGCCATCATATATAATCATGCCGCCGGGTTGCTTATCCCCCGTAAGCGCTGGCCCTGTTTTAAATTGTGCTAAGTGACTTGCCGTTGTTGGGTACAAATTTTTCCCAGGGAACTTCAGCTTTGTTCGCACCGCTGCGGATAATGGCCGCTTGCGCATTTTGTCGTCTATGTAAAATAAAGCGCCATTTGGATGTTGTAGTACTTTACCGATATAGAGCGGGTTTACTGCCGTTGTTTGGGTGTAGCGCGCAAGGTCGCCGTCCGTTATCGTAATAACAAAATCTCCTTTAAAGAAATGTGCTTCTCCAAACCATCGTGCCAGAATATTTGGAAGAACTACGCTTTTCTTCCCATCCAAAATATAAAATACATCAGATTTACTCGCACCTCTTACTAACATTCCATCAGGCAAAAAATTCGGATTATACGGCGATGCGTACAGTGCCTTTTCTGTAGAAAATGTAGCCACACCAGGCACAACGACCGGAGAGGTACTTGCTAAAACCATTCCTGTTGGATTAATTTTTTGGTACCCCATTGCCCCCACCAATGCTTCGTATGTTGTTTTCTCTTTGTTTAAGATTCTATCTGCCCAATACTTCCACTCATTATATGTTGGGAGGCGCCCATATACACTTTCAAATGCCGTATTTACTTGATCAAGCAATGCGGCATGTACCGGCAGAGCAATTGCAACGCTAAAAATAGCAATAAAACTTATAAGATATTTTTTCATCATAGAGTAAATATACCACGGAGATTATTTGATGGTATAATGGCTCGATGAGACCAAGAATCGTGGTATTTACGGGCGGACAAGAAGAGCATGCGAAACTTTCCCGAGAAAGTGGAACGTGGATGTGTCAATATATTCCCAGATCACAGTATGACGTTGTCCCAGTTGAAGTGACGGAGGATGGCATGTGGAAGGTTCCTGTTGGGTCTCTTCCAAAAGGTGGAGATATTGCGCGCACTATCGAAATGCTTTTCAAAGCAACTGCTCCACAAGAGCCTGCGAAAGCATTAGAGAAATTATTAAGTAAACCAGTTGATTCAATTGTCACCTTGCTGCGCGGCAAGGGTGGAGATGACGGCGCTATGCATGCTACCGGAGACATGCTTGGCATTCCTGTTGCCGGATCTAATCAACACATCAGCCAACACGCGTATAATAAACATCATTTTGCGCATACCATGAGCAGTATTGCGCCCACCCCCTACACACAATTAGTTCGCCATAGTGAGCACAACGAAGACACCGCACGAACTATTTGGGGTGAATTTATCGCGCCATTTTTTATAAAACCGGTACACGGGTCTGGTAGCCACGGCATTGTTCGTGTACTGCAATTTGAAGAACTACAACGTGCAATGGCTGAAGCAAAAAAAGAAAAAAAAGATATTCTTGTGCAAGAATATCGTCCCGGCTTAGAACTTTCTGTTACCGTCTACTCTGATGCAAACAATACTCCTCGCTCACTTCCTCCAACTATTATTACCCCAAAAGCAGCGACGTTTTACAATTACTACGAAAAACAGCGTAGTGCAGGTGCTCATTTCCATGGTGTACACGAGTCAGATTCTTCGCTTGCTGACCAAGCAGAAGCTATAGCGCAAGAAGTATATGAATCTCTTGGCTGTAGCGGCATTGCAACCGTAGACATGATTGCAAATGAAGGAGCTATCGATGTATTAGAACTCAATACTATTCCATCATTCCACAAGTCTTCCCCTATTCATCATCAGATGCAACAAGCGCGAATGCATCCGGAACAACTACTACGAGTGTATACGGATTGTTCTGCGTGATTTTTGTATTTTTGGAATACGGCTCGTTTTACCTTCTAGTATTATTTGTGCCTTTGCGACTATATCTTGATCGGTGTCGTATTCAAGCATCGTAATTGCAATGCTAATAGGAAACCACCCGGCATCAATAAACCCTTCTTCTGCTTGAGGCATAAGCTCAACTTGCTGCGTCACCATTAAATAATAGTGCACAGTCTTTTTCACAAGAGTTTCTTCTGCTTGAAATACAAACTGCGTTGTGCCCAATTGTTGCCGTACTACTAAATCTAAAATTCCAACTTCTTCTTGCACTTCCCGCTTTGCGGCATCATCTACACGTTCTTTACGCTCTAATTCAACATGTCCTTTTGGTAATACCCATACTTGCCCTCTGCGATGCTCTGTCTTTAAGAGCGCAACCATCCATAATCCGCGTTCTTGCCTCACGGCAACACCACCCGCAGATAATTCCCGTCGAACTTTTTTATTTTTTATCGGACGCGTGCGCGCACGAGGAACATGCTGCTTTACTTTTTGCAGACGGTTTCGAACCGGCGGAGGGGTGGGCGGCATAGGTACTCGTTGTTGTGTTGCATTCATGTTTTACGTATGCGGAAATAGATTAGGAGATTTATAATTGCTATAAAACGTGTCTTCAACGAGTGTTGCCCCATCCTTTGTGACCGTCTGCTTTAATACGGATTTTACCGAGCCGTCTGGCATCCTATTATATGGGGATGGGCCTTCTACCACTACCGACCGGTTATCATCCGTACCCCAAAACTCAAAGGTAAGCCTGGTGCCTTCTATTTTTGTCTGGATTAAGATATACCCCGGAGTGTTGTTGAGGAAACGAAAATCAGTATACGGCGGATAGATTGTGGCGTCAAATCCAGGCGTTCCATAGTATCGAACTGCATATGCATGGTTTCTTCTTGCAGTAATTTGCATTCCTGCGTATACGGCTGCTCGAAATGCAGTTGTTGATACCTGGCACAACCCCCCGCCATATTCCGCAGTTGTTGTTTTATTTTTTATTACCAATTCTGGTAAATATCCTGCCTCTTTATTTACCGGACCTAAAAATGCGTTGAACGAGAACTCTTCATTTGGTGCAATTAATATTCCGTTGTACTTGCTCGTTCCCACTCCAATGTTTACTTTGCGATTTTTTGGCGACCCTTTGAAATCCGTCTCGCCCACTGCAAGGAGTTTTGTTATCCCTAATTTTTCACTATCTCCTGTATCAGATATTATTGGCAGAGTTGTTTGCATCACGAGAGGCACAGTTTGCACGTGAAGTGCAAACGCTTTTTTTACCTCTCGCAACGTTTCCTCTACATTTACACTCGAACCCTCTTGCGGCAAAGCAAATTGATCAACTTTTCCATCTTTCATTTGAAACCGTGCATTTACGGGGTCTACCTGCACTTCTTATGCAATATTTTCAGAAATATAGGCACCGAGCTTCGCATCAGAGAGCGCAACTGCCGGTATTGCATCGTTTGCAAAATACATCATTGTGGCAGCAATGCGGCCAGGCAGAAGAAATGTTTTATCGTCCACGGTAAACTGTAATCCGTTTTGTATCAAGACTTCCGCAAATAGTTTTGTTTTTTCTAATTCCTCTCCATGTTGCTCGGGAATTGCTTGCAACGTGGAGACTGAAATTACTTTTACAGGAACACGAGAAAACGCTTCCGTAATATCCCTTCGAAGAGAATCCATATTGATACGTTCTCCATTTTTTGAGGGAAGAATAGAAATAGTATTATCGGGATTTAATGCGAGTGTTGCGTTTTCAGGAATAACCATCTTATTCGCAAAATCTTTCTGTAATACGTTCTGCGCAATTTCATCTTGAAAGATAAGTACAGGAATAATCTGTTTTTTTTGAACGTGCAAACCAGGCCCGGATAAAGATTGTATCTTTTTTGCTGTATCTTCTTTATTCAACATAATTCCTAGCTCTGCGAATGTGCGAGTACTTTTGCTGCCACGAAGTTCAATAACCACTTTTGTTTGCGCGAATTCTAGTTCATACAAATTCAGTGCCTGCAGTACGCGTGTTTTTTCCAGCCCACCTATAGGAAAGAGTCCTATGCGGGTGCGAAGTGGTACTCTATCTGCAAATGGTGCACTTACCCAAATACACGAAGCAAGTACTACGAGCGTTCCTACCAGAACGCTTTGGACTATGGTGAATAATCTGTCCATACTCATTGCGCATTTGCAGCTTTAATAACAACGGATGCTTTTTCACCCACTTTTAAGCTCCCCTCTGAGCCCTCTATAGGGAGCTCCATGCTAAAAGTGCTGCCCTTTTTTAATCCTTCACTAAATGCGGTCACTTCCCCATGATGCTCATTCACAATTTGTTTTGCAACATAGAGCCCCAGTCCTGTGCCCTCCGTATGAAATCTGGCAGACCCGCCCACGCGGATAAACTTGTGGAATAATTGGTCAATATCATTCGTTTCCAGTCCATTTCCCGTATCACTTACAGAGAATTTAATCCTTTGCCCAAGCTGTTCAATAGACACTTCTACCTTTCCTTGCGGCGTATATTTAATAGAGTTATCAACAAAATTTAACATCACCTGCCGAATACGTTGTGTATCTACTACTGCATGTGCTAGTGGAGCTTTTGGTTCGTGGAATATAAGTTGGAGATTTTTCTTCAAAGCATTTGGAATTAAATCTGTTACTAAGCTTTTTGCCATTTCCACCAAATCAACAGATTCCAAATTCAATTCAAGCCGGCCGCTTTCAATGCGAGAAATATCTAAGAGATTTTTAATCAGTTCAATGAGACGAGTTGCACTCTTGTCCAGAATATCTAAAATAGGCAATTGCTCTTTATTTATAACGCCATAATCCCCTTCTTTTAACATGGAAATATATCCACGGAGCGCCGTAAGCGGCGTATAGAGCTGATGGCTTGCGATGCTTAAAAACTCACTTTTTGCTTTATCAAGATTCGTTAACTGCATGTTTGCGGCGGTAAGTTTTTCAGATGTTTCTTGTAAATCTTTGTACAATTTTGCCTTGTACAACGCCAAGGCAATGAGACTGACGATTCCAGACAAAGATTCATATTCATACCCAGAAGCATTTTTAAACGATCTATTTGTGCTTAAGGTCAGTAACCCAAGCGTTTCATTTCCAAATCGGAGAGGCAAAATCATAGAATGAGTTGATGCCGCAATTTTTGTTTCTTTCTCTATTTTCTTCACCTCATCTACAATTGCCTTTGAATATACCCGTTGCAAATCATCCGAATATGTCTGTTCCCCTGTTTCCACTGCATGCTGCGTATCTGGGGCGTCTAATAGAGGAAGCATAGGAAGCGTTGGGCACACTTTCTTTAAATGTTCCGACAACTGCTCATTACTAGAACCTACTCCAACGCAATGACGCATCATATGCACTTCATCTACTATGGAAATGGCGGTTACCTGGTAACTGAGTTCTTTGGCAATTGCGTCCACAATTCGTTGCGCCATGTCTTCAATTTTTTCTGCCGAAAGTGCAATTTCATCCAATGTTCTAAGCAGTGCGAGCGTCTTATTACGCATCGCAAGTTCTGAGTTCCGCTTATACAATTCTTGGTTTACTCGCTCACGCAATTTTGTAGACGCATTTTGCACCGTGCGAGCTTGCCGCACAAGTGGAATACGCTTCCGACGTTTCTTTGGCGGAGCATCATCTTTTTTAAAATACATGGGGACAGCATTTGCAGCAGTCATATCGTGCATTATAGCACGAATGAACTGTAGAATGTTTTATTTTTACTATTTAAAACTGCTTGTATTTCCAAATAAGAAATACTGAAGCGTTAATCGCCTATAACAAATCAATAAACTCCGTTTGAGTAAGCCCAGCCTGTTTTATAATGCTTGTAAGCAACCCTCGCTTCATTTCTCTGGCGTGAATTGGCACAGGAATAATTTTTCGCTTTTGCCGATGAACCATTATTAAATGACTTCCTGTTTGTCGCTGCTCTTCAAAACCAATCTGTTTCAAAGCCCTGACAACATCTCGAGGCTTGAGAGAAGGCAATCTCATAAACAAATCATTACACTACTGCAGGAATTCTAGAAATAATAGTAGATTCTGGTTCGAAAGCAATTTCTTCATTCAGATCTTTCATAGTCTGCAAATATCCTTGAATTGCATCCTTTGCGTTCATTTGTGCCTCTTCAAAGGTATCCCCTTGCGTAGAACATCCAGGAAGCGCTGGCACATATACAACATAGCCACCCTCAGAAGCCGGTTCAAAAACTGCCGTAAAGCTATGTAGTTTTTTCTCAACTTTTTCCATAATTCCAATATACCACAAAATCACAATAATACAAACAACGATGACCCCTCCGACACATCCCCTTACTTAAGCACTGCTGGGATTTCGTCTTCTGGAACTTGTGCGAGTAAAGACTTTACCGCATCTCTGCATACTTCACGCGATGCAACACCGAAGAGTTTTTCATATTGCGCGACAAGTTTTTCCAAAACTTCTTTCGTATCCCCTTCAATGTTCACTTCGTGAGTCTTTATATCAATCCGAAGCCCCGTCACCTTCTCAGCCTGTTCCCACGCAATAGGGCCAATAATAAGAGCCTGTTCTTTTATGATTTTATCGGCGAGTTGGTTGGTAAGGCTGGTCATCGAAGGTGAGTTTATAGCTCTTTAATCCTATCCAATGCTCTTCCAATTTGAATTAATCCAATAGCCATCAAGGCATAGGATACGGTATACATATAATCGTTTATTCCTCCCACATACCATTGCTCTAGCCTTAGCTGATAGAGAAAAGTAAAATCTGAAATATATTGTACAACCAACGCAACAAGTAAGAACAAAATTGGTCCTCTCATTAAGCCACCAAGAAACTTTCTTGAAAAAGTATAAGTCAAAATTGCTAAAGAAACATACATTGCCTGTCCAAGAGGGTACCCAAGATCAAGAAGTGTCGTAATTGGCACACTCCAATCAACGACATAGTCACGGAGAAGCAGGTAATATGAAAGTCCTAACATTAAAAAAGGTATCAATATAGAAAATATATGATTTTTATACGATCGCATTGAAAGTTTTACTCCAACTACTTTAGCGATAAATATGAGACTAAAGAAATAAAGCACCACGCTTCCGAAATATCCCACATCACCCACAGAAGGATAAAGTTCTTCTACTGGCTTCCCTTGAACATACAGCAAATATGCGTAAGAAGCCTGTCCAAAAAACTGAGCGAATAAACCAAACGAGAGAAGAGTTAATCCCCTGCCGATAACACTAGACATGCCTCCCCATTTTTTTGAAACCATTAAACCAGAAACTGACCCTATGAAAGCAATGAGTGGATATACTAATGTATATGTATTGTTTTCTAATCCTTCTTGAAGACCTCGTGCGAACATCGTAATCCACCAGACAGAGAGAGCAATAAGTATTACAACAAGTAACTGAGCTATCTTATTTCTCTTTATGGTGAAGATAAAAATGTTTTCCATTCATTCAATACTAGCACAATTTTAAAATATACAAAAGATCTATTTTTTTACACTCACTTGATACTTCTTTAAAAATCTTACAGGCCTGAAACACATTTTAGCGTATCGTAAATTTTCTAAACCTAAGTCTTGCTCATAATTAAGGTACTGACAGTCTTGAGATAGTAATGATTTCGCCATTGCGTGCATAACAAATGCGTAAATACCAGCATATGAAGTATTCGCTTTAACAAAGTGAGAAATTGCATAGCCATTCCGCAATAGCTCATTTATAGCGAACGCAATTAGTTGCTCTTTATCAAATACCCCTACTGTGGAAAACCTAGCTTGTCTCCCTTTCGATAAAATCAAAAGGCGCTCAATTGCTAGTAACTCCTTTTCTGCCTCTAACCCTTCTTCTTTATTGTTTTTCCACTCACGAAACAATTCCCTGATCTGTTTAACATGATCCTCGTTCTGTAAATCTAAGGAAGATAGTTTTACCCCTTTATGTCTTTTCTCCGTTCTACTTAATTGATTTCGCATATCTGAAAAAAGACTGCCTTTCATGCCATGTAAGTCCTGCACAGAATATACATAATCAAAATTATCTCTATCTTCTTCAACTATAAATCGACTTTTATCCAGTTTAATAGCAACTTCCTCTGGGATAAGCCTTACTGGAGCAAAAATTCCTTTTCTTTCTGCATAGGCAATAATACGCGCCATCGTGTCATTTACATCACTTAATCCAATAAATGAAAAAAAAGGTTCGCCTGAAATGTAGTCCGAAAACTGTACTACAAGATTCTTATTTAAAATCGAAATTTTAAATTTTTGATCCGTGTTCCAACTCCACATACTTGTGAAATCAAAATCAGAGTATGGTAAAAAACTTGATATATAGTCCGCAACGTCTTTCTTATCACCCACTTTCAGGGATCTTGATCTTGGAAATTTTGGAATCATTGAACTACATTTATTTGCCTACAGAAAAAATGGCTACTGCTCTCTAGACTACCACACGATTGCATTTGCATCTCTGTATGCTATCGTAGAAACTATTCTATGTCTTGGTTTCTAGTCGCACTCATCACTCCCATAGCCCACGCTGCAGTAAATCATATCGACAAATACCTTCTTTCGAAATATCTGAAAAATGGCCAGGTTGGTTCACTTGTCCTCTTTTCAGCTCTATTTGCGTTTGTTGCCCTTCCAGTAATTGCACTAATTGATCCGACGGTTTTTGCAATTAGTATAAGAGATATGGGGATCCTCATGATTAACGGTCTCCTGCTTGTGTTGGCATACATTTTTTACTTCTATGCCCTTGACGCAGACGAAACATCAATCGTTGCCCCGCTCTTTCAACTCGTCCCTGTATTTGGGTTTATTCTCGGATATGCAGTCCTCGGCGAACATCTCACAAAAAATCAACTTGCTGGTTCTATTATCGTTATTTGCGGAGCAATTCTTCTTTCTCTTAACTTTAGCCACTCCCGAGTTTCCGTGAAGCGCAAGGTAATTCTCTTCATGACTGCGTCTTCTATTTTGTATGCCATCAACGGCGTGTTGTTCAAGTTCATAGCGGAAGACGTTCAACGGTTCTGGCCTTCACTATTTTGGGACTTTGCAGGAAAGGGCGTCTTTGGAGTTATCATCTTCCTGACTATCGCAAGCTACAGGAATCAGTTTCTTAAAGTACTTCAAGAAAATCGAACCTCTATTCTTGCTCTTAATTCACTCAATGAATTACTGGCAATGATCGGAGAAGGCGCAGGGGTGTTTGCAATACTTCTCGCACCGGTTGCTCTCGTACAGGTTGTAGGTGGTTTTCAGCCATTCTTTGTCCTTATCTTCGGCATTGCACTTACTCTTCTATTTCCTCGGTTAGCCCAAGAATCCCTCGCAAAGAAAGATATGTTCCAAAAAATTGCTGGTATATGTGCGATAGTTCTCGGTACAGTTATTATCAGCTACTTGTAAAACAATTTAGAATAGTTCAACACAACTCCACGTTCTCGCGAACGTGGTTTTTTCATTTCTCACAACGCTTCTTTGCGAAATCATAACATTTTTACTATACTAAAATCCTTATGGACTCAACCAAAACAATTGCGCTCGTTATTGTGCTTATAGTCTTAAGTATTGGCATCGGCATACCTTCCATAAAATTTATAAACAAAAAACTCGATTTTCAGCACGCTCGCGCAACCGTTCGCCTTTGCTGTAGATAAACAAAAAAATTGTAATAGTTTTCTATCTTTCTAGCACCGTCAATTTTCCTTCTTTTGCCACAAAATATTCTTTCGCAAAATCAAACGCATCTTGCTCCGCAAAATTTTTACAGCTGAAAATATCTATATAGGCTCGATTTCCTATTTCATCTAAGTGAACAGTAATAGACGATGTTTCAATAAATTGCATTGCGGAATAGCCTTCCAAGTTTTGATCTGGACTACCAAAGCGTTCAATGTGGCAAGGGCCATGTGCTTTCATGCCAATCTTACTAATGACCTCTGAAATAAATGCTTCGAGAAGTGGTGCACTTGTAAGACGATCATGATCGCAGCTAGAAAGATCAATATGGGCAGATTTTCCCCAATGTTTTTGAAAATCAAGTTGCTCAGTACTCATAGTTATCACAATACACGAAAAGAATTCGCTAAAACAGGAGAAATACCCTATACTGTACGCTCATGCTAACTATTACCTCAGTGTATAGGGCGTTTCAACCAAGTATCGCAAAATACTGGGGTCTTTTACTTGTGGCTGTCTTCTTCATGATTTCTGCAGTGTTACTTGGCGCTTTACTCCCCTTCAACACCAGATTACTCATAAACGAGTTCACCAGCACCTCTCCAGATGCATCGCACATGTGGCAAATTTTTAGAAACCTCATATTCATATATATCGGAATTAATATCTGTTATCGAATGTTCGATATCTCAATGACGATATTTCAAGCGAGAGTAATGAAAGATCTTACAAAACGAAGCTTTGTAGTACTCCAAAAACAATCTATGCGCTTTTTTGAGGGGTCATTTACCGGATCGCTCATTACCAGCGCAAAGCGATTCGCAAATGCGTTTGATAATATGAGTGATGTATTTTTCTACCAATTCATCAAAACATTTGTCTTATTTTCAGTTGTTATCATTGTAATCTTTCAAGAAAAAAGTTCCCTCGCAATACTCTTGGTTGGATGGCTTTTCGTATACGGCGCACTCATTGCTTGGGGAATGCGATTGCAACTCCCTCTGTATAACGCGAGTGCAGATGTAGATTCTGAAATTGGAGCCGTACTCGCAGACTCTATTTCCAATCACATGACCGTAAAATCGTTTGGACAGGAGCGCAGCGAGGAGCAGCGCTTTTTTACTGTGGTAGAAAAAGGATATGCAGCACGCCTCAAGGCATGGTTTGTAAGTAACGCATTTTTTGCAGGGCAAGGAGTTCTGATGGCAACTGCAGAGCTTGGGCTCATTTGGTACCTCATTACCGGGTGGCAAACAGGCAACGTTACTGCGGGAGACTTTGTGTTTTTCCAGGCATACATTCTTTGGATTATCGAACAAATTTGGATGCTTGGACCAATGACGCAGCGCTTCTTTATGTACGCATCTGACGCAAAAGAAATGGCAGGGGTATATTGCTTGTCCCCTGACGTGCAAGACGAGCACAATGCAAAGCCTTTGCATATTACAAACGGTGAAGTTGCATTCAACAAGGCAACGTTTAGCTACGTAGGGAAAAAGAATATTACTCGCAACACAATTCATGACATGACACTCACTATTCCGGCCGGGCAATCTGTTGGGTTTGTTGGGCGAAGTGGTGCTGGGAAGAGCACAATCGTAAAACTACTCCTTCGATTTTACGACTTGAAAAGCGGGACAATTCACATAGACGAGCAAGATATATCGCAAACAACGCAAGAAAGTTTACGCCAACAAGTGGCCGTAGTACCCCAGGATCCGCAAATGTTTCATTCAACTATTAAACATAATATTGCCTTTGCGCGGCCAACTGCGACGGAAGAAGAGATTATGCAGGCTGCGAAAGAGGCGTTTGCATGGGATTTTATTCAAGAACTCCCCCAGGGACTCAATGCCGTTGTTGGAGAACGCGGAGTGAAACTTTCTGGCGGACAACGTCAACGAATTGCAATTGCCCGGGCGATATTGGCAAATCCTAAAATTTTAATTCTCGACGAAGCAACAAGTGCCTTAGACAGCGCAACGGAAAAAATAATTCAGAAGGCTACCAAAAACCTGTTAGAAAATCGCACATCGCTCGTAATCGCTCATCGCTTAAGCACCATTATGCAACTCGATAGAATAATTGTTATTCATGGAGGTGAAATTATCGAGGACGGCACTCATGAAGAGTTACTCGAGAAAAAAGGAGAATACGCCGACCTATGGGCGCACCAAAGTGGTGGGTATTTGAAGTAGCTCAAATGCGATTGTTTCCCCTATAAAATCCGTGCTTTTTTGGGATACTTCTTCAGGGTTTCCGGTTGTAAGGTATATGCGCTTCCCTGTCTTATCTATCTGCGAATCTATTTCGGTATGACGCTGCAGGTAGTCTGCAAGGCTTTTCGCAACGATACTTGGCTGATGATAGAGCTTTGTAGCATTTGGAAGTACCGCGGCAATACTGTCTGCAATTAATTCATAATGCGTACATGCAAGCAACACGGCATCGAGCGTGCCTCCGCCGCTTCCCGCTACATCTAACAACGCCTGAACACTTTTCTGTGCCTCATGAACAACTTCTGTGTTCTTTGAACCGAGCGTTTCAATAATTCCTGCCAGAATAATACATGCGTATTCATACACAAAAATATTAGGATTTCTTTTTTGAATTTCATGCTTATATGCGTGAGATTCTATAGTTCTCATGGTTCCCAATATTCCCACTGAAATGGGTGACGTAGTTTCCGTTATTTGTTCTATTGTTGGCACTACTATGCCGAGAAGTTTTCTATCTGCCCACGTAATTGGCAGCCATTTTTGCTGTAATTCCCGCAGTGCTACCGCAGAAGCAGTGTTGCAACCTAAAATTACCAGTGTGCAGCCTTTTTTTAACAAGGCATCTACTCCCTGCTTGGTATATTCCGTTATTTCTTCAGGGGTTTTATTACCATATGGAGCACGGGCGTTATCTCCTAAGTACACAAATGAATGTTCCGGAAACTGTTTGATAAGTTCTCGAAATATCGTTAAACCTCCGTAGCCCGAATCAAATACACCAATCATTTCAGTGGCCTCCACCAGGACTCGTTATTTTTGTACCAAGCAACAGTTTCTTGTAACCATTCATCTAGGCTGTGCACTGGTTCCCATGCAAGCTCGCTCTTCATCTTTGTCCAATCAACAGCGTATCGCCTATCGTGCCCTGGGCGGTCAGTTACATAGGATATCTTATCCTCACCTAGCCCCATAATACCTAATATTTTGAGTGCTATATCTTTATTCGACACATCGCTTGTCATGCCTCCTACTAGATACGTTTCTCCATTTTTTCCCTTTTGCAACACTGCGTCGATTGCGCGACAATGATCAGTCACAAAGAGCCAATCGCGAATATACAACCCATCTCCATATATTTTTGCCGTTCCCCCATCTAATAAATCCGTAATCATGCGCGGAATAAATTTTTCTGGGTGCTGATACGGCCCAAAATTATTGGAACAATTGGTAATAGTTATCGGAAGATTATACGTTTCGTGATATGCGCGCACCAAATGGTCAGAAGACGCCTTAGAAGCAGAATACGGGCTATTTGGATTGTACGCCGTGCTTTCTGAAAATTTTTCAGAAGAGCCAAGTTCTAGTGAGCCAAACACTTCATCTGTTGAAATATGGTGAAACGGTTTATTATATTTTCGCGCGGCCTCTAGTAGTACAAACGTTCCTTTGATATTTGTTTCGATAAACGCCGCGGGGCCAGAAATTGACCGGTCTACATGAGATTCCGCTGCAAAATGGACGATGCGGTCACACTTTTCAACTAAATCCCTTACCAGAGCCTCATCAAGAATATTACCCTGAATAAATTTATAATTAGCATTATTCTCAATATCTTTTAAATTATTCAGATTTCCTGCGTACGTTAATGCATCGAGGTTCGTAATACTATCTTCCGGATGTTTTTCAAGATAATACCGAATAAAATTAGAACCAATAAACCCTGCTCCTCCCGTTACTAATAGCTTTGCCATACTGTTGTATATATACGAGAAAGTGGTAAAAGTCTAATTTTTCTCCCCCTGCTGCTAATAGGTTTTAGCATTACTTTTTTTGTGCCGAGCCAAAGCACTTTGCCTTCAGGTCTGATAATCTTTTTAAAAGGTTGTTATTTCCACTCTTTTCAGCAATTTTTGCCACAAGCCGTGGGATCTCTCTTGCGCACTCTAGGGAGATCGGCGCAGGTGGAGTCGGCGTGGTAATTTGCGAAATATCCGCACTATTCCCATTATCTCCAATTACCACCGTGAATAATTCTTCTTTGCCAGGTGTTGTATTCCCTGTACGTGTTTCGGAGATTGAATCCGAGGCACTCGTATGTGTTGTAATCACCGTATATGGCCCCGTGCCCGTTCCTTTGAGGTGAACCGTGTATGTTCCGGGTGATAAATTTTGTATGATGATTACTTTAGGATCATCGCTATCCGCCATGCCGGCGGATGAGCCATCCTGGCTCACATCCACAAACGCATCTTCTCCAAAATCATTTTTATCTTTTGAAACGGTCTTCCCCGCAGAGTCTGTTATCACAATATCAACGGGAGACAACACTACAAACCCGGTGAGCCATTCGGGTTCTTGGTATTCAAATTTCTTTGGTTCATTGTCTTGAACGCCAAGCGTATCAAGTACTTCATCTTGCGCTTCTTCTGGCAACGCTGTGTGTGAAACTCCTGGCAAAGAATATATATGCACATTGCCTTCTTCTTCAAACAGAGCGCTTGATGCAAGTACCGTTTGGTCACCCGCAGTTGTATTTGGTGCCGGAACTTCTGCAATAGGGTGACCGTCTCGCCACCTTTCAAGTGAAATATCTTCATCTGTACGAGAATTGTTAACAGCAATAGTATCCAGCGTTGCTTCATCTGTTCCTGCAATAGTAGTAACAAAAATGCCGGTTTCGTGGATGAGCGTATCGCGAAAATTTCCCAGTGCTTCTAGGAACGGATTTTGTTCTGTTAGGTCTCCTCTCGGAACTGTCTCACTATTTTTTGTAATAAAGTCTCCCGTCGGTAAAAGTTCTTTGAGAGATGGAAAAAAATGACGGAACGATTTCGGAGCATCGAAAGTAAGTTTTTTAACGGACTTTAAAGAATCTTCAATAGAGTTTATATACCAGGTGGTTACTTTCCCCCAAGATGGCGGAAGTACACCACCCTCCCACGGCAAATAGGCATTGCTTGCGCCAGCATTTGGCGTACCCAGCATGATGAATTGGTCGATTTCTCCTTCTGTGTATGCATCGCTCTTTATATATTCTTGAACCAATAAACCACCCATACTGTGCGCTACAATGTCTACTTTTCCACTTGCAGAATGTTCTTTCGCCTGCGCAATAACAGGCGCTAAGTATTCGCTGGCGGATTGTTCATTTGAATGCCTCCAATCATAAAAAGCAATAAAAAAGTCATCGCCGTAGGCGTAGTCCACATCTTCTAGGCGACTAATTAATCCCTTGTACACATTTCCAAACGGAATGAAATTCCAGCCTCCGGCAGTCTTATCTTTAAATAGCACTCGCCTATTATATGAAGCTGCCAGGCCAGGCACAAAAACAATCGGATCGTTAGGATGTTTTGGCGCAATGCCTGTTTGAGCAAAAACGGGATCAGCAAATACAAAAAGACAAACAAACGATATAGAAAAAAGTATTTTTTTCATATTACCCGCCATAGAGAGCTCGAACGGCTAATGCGCCTGTAATCCAAATTACTAGTGTCGGCAAAAATAAACCGAGTAATAACCCAGCAATAGAGAACTTAGTAATTATCCATAAAAACTGCTTGTGATGTTTTTTTCGCTGTAGGAAGTAGAAAATCCAGGGGGATATCACAAGTAATACTGTTATAAATGGGTATGCAGAATTCAGCAAGTCGATGTTGGCGTCTATCCATTTATCCGAAGTGAATAAATATGCAGCAGGGTTATGTCCGTAATATTCCAATATCTTATCAACTAGCATTCTCTTATTGTACACCTATTTTTAATACAGCTGGCTATGCGTTCCTAATTCATCAAAAAAAGCTATGGGAGGGTTTTGTTCTCTGAGCTCTCGATACAGCGCTCGCCAATCTCCGGTTATATCAATACTGCGATATGCCAAATATTTTCCTTTCAACTGATGATTTCTTAATCTGTGATCATACGGATCACTTTGAAATATTTGCAGTCTTTTTTGAAAAGCTACTTGAACAGAATACGGAACTTTTCGATATTTTTTTTGAAAATTCTTACTAAACCTACTTTCCATTTTCATATTTTGCTTCAGGATCGTTCAGCCACGCAATTGCATCTTTGGCATTTTTGAACGCAGGCGAAACATACCCTTCTTCGCGATCTTTTTCTGATTGCTTAAGAGCATCTATGAGGTATTCAGAGGGCTCTTCGGTCTTCATTCCAACCTCTATACGCCTGTTGCGTAGAAAATCTTTGAGATACATTTTCATAACCCCACTCAAGCTAACTCCTAATTCCTGAGCGAGCTCTTGAGCTTTCTTTTTATCGTTAGCATCAACCTTAATATTAATAATTGCTGGTTTCATATACCTATAGTATATACAATGTACATACTAAAGTCAACTAATCTTTGCGCGCAAATAGGGGCTCATCAGGTTTCTTGAGGGGCTTTGCAGCGAGCAATTCCTGTATCTTCACCGCAGTTTCCGGCAACAAAGCCTGAAGCTCATGAGCGATACTTGCGATACCAGACAATACTTCTCGTAGGACAGTTTCTAACTCATCGCTTTTGCCTATTTTAGCTAATTCCCATGGCTTTTTTTCGTCGATAACCCCATCTAGTCTTGCAACTTCATGCCAAATGTCTGTTAGAGCTTTTTCGAACGCTAAGTTTTCTATATAAGAAGAAACATCTAGGGTCTTGCCTGCAGTAAACGTAATGTTTGGACAATTTTTCTCAACCATCGTGAGCGTTCTGGAAACTAAGTTCCCTATCCCATTTGCGAGCTCGCTATTAAACCGTTCCTTCAACCGAACAAGTGAAAAATCTCCATCGTTTCCGAACGGGATTTCACGAAGTAAATAATATCGAATGGCATCGAGCGGGTACTCCTTTAGCAAGTCTCGCGGATCAATTGCGTTCCCTAAACTCTTCGATATTTTTTCTCCATTGACCGTAAAGTGCCCGTGAGCAAATATTGTGTTCGGCAATGCGAAGTCAGCAGACATGAGCATTGCAGGCCAAATAGCACAATGAAATTTAATAATATCCTTCCCAATCATATGCAAATTTGCAGGCCACATTTTTTCGTACCCGGCACTAGGATACCCAGTTACGGTAAGATAGTTAATAAGAGCATCGAACCACACATATACGGCATGAGACTCATCTTCTGGAAAACGAATCCCCCACTTGCCCGCTTGCCTCGATATAGATATATCTTGCATTTCATCCGTTATATACGAAAGCATCTTATTTCGTGCTGATTCAGGGCGCACAGCATTTGGGGTTTTTGCATACCAACCCAGAAGTGCGTCTCGATATTTTGTGAGCTTAAAAAAGTAATTTTTTTCCTTAATAACCTTGGGCTCCGTTTTATGAATTGCGCACTTTCCCTCTACCAAGTCTTTTTCCGCAATAAACTCCTCACACCCCACGCAGTAATAACCTTGATAGTCGCCCAAATAAATATCTCCTTTTGCTTGCATAGCAGCTATCATCGTATGCACTGCCGTTTTATGATCTTCAGAAGTTGTTCGAATAAACGTGTCATACGATATGTGAATATTATCGAACGATTCTTTCCAAACCTGCGCCATTTGATCTACATATTCCTGAATAGGGGTTCCTGCTTTTTCTGCAGCTTCAACATTTTTCTGAGAGTTTTCATCAACTCCCGTTGAAAGCAGTACTTCTCTCCCTTGGTTCCTGTAATGCCGTGCCATAACATCCGCAGCAACGGCAGTATACATGTGCCCCACGTGCGGACGAGCATTTACGTAATAAATTGGCGTGGTAATAAAGTATTTTGCCATAATGGAAGTAACTATAGGCTATGTACTTACCGTGTCAAAGTGAAAGCGAATAGTAGACATGTCGTAGAGGTACAACGGTGCGCACTTTTTTTCTCTATACACGGTAAGCGTTTGCACCCCTTTAAACGGGAACGCGTATGACAAAACAAGCGTTTTTTCGCCTATTGGCTGCTTCGCAAGATACTTCCCCACCTGGTCCATGTGCTTAGGCATTAAGAAGAAAAAAACAAGTGTTGTGTTTTCAGGAAGAGATACGCGAAAAAAGTTTCCATAAACAATGCGCGCTGTTTTTTCCCCGAGTATTCGCACGCGAGCAACAATCCACATAATGGGAGATAATTCATACCCTATTGCGTGTGCGCCGCGCTGCGCTGCCTCTGCGAGAATTGCTCCGTTGCCAGCACCTAAATCTACAACCGTATCTTTCTCCCCTATTTCAATATCGTCGAATGCTTTTTTTACAGACGCCATGCGAGTAGGAGCCCATGGGGCGCCGATAACTCCTGCGTATGCAGTAGGAATAAGGAACACTGAAAAAATCAGCGTTCCAATAACAAAAAAATCCATGTTATATTGCCTTGACCTTGAGCTTCCGCGTAACGGCTGCGTTTGCTTTTGGAATACGAACGGTAAGCACACCGTTTTTTATCTTTGCCTCAGCGTTATCTGCGTCAATTTCCACAGGAAGAATAATAGAACGAGAAAACGTTCCCCAGTAACACTCTTGGTAGAAAAAGTCTTCCGGATCAACGGTGTGTTGAGACCTACGCTCTCCTCGAATTACTACCATATCATTAGTAATAGATACGTCCAGATCGTCAGGAGAAACTCCCGCTACCGTACTTTGAATAATAATATTTTCATCGTCTTGAAATACGTCTACGGTAAGCTGCCCTTCTTGTTCTTCGCTTTCCTCGTCATCTTCGTCAGAAAAATCTTCTTCCGTATCTACCTCTGGTTCTTCAAGAGCTTCTTGCAACGCTTCTTCTCCATATTCTTCTTGCTCTAACGGATGATGCACTTCAAGAGTTTCCTCTAAGTCAACAACCTCAGGACTATGTAAAACTTTTGCACCTGTTAATCTTTCAAAAAAACTTCGTGGTTCTTGTGGCATATTAGTTTCACTATATCACAACGTTGGCCATTCTTCTACCATCAACAATGTTGCATCTGTATTTTTTGTTCTTTGCATGTGCTGCCATATCTCTTCCGTAATAAATGGCATACACGGGTGAAGCATGATGAGACTGTTTTTTAGGATATACATAAGTAATTGTTGACGAGACTGTTTTGCGTGTTCATCTTCACCTGCAAGAATACTTTTGCTTTCTTCAATAATAGTATCTGCAAAACGGTGCCACAGGTAGTGATACAGCTTTTCTGCGGCTAGGTGAAACCGATATTCCTCATAATCCCCTGTTACGTCTTTTGCAATATCTACAAGTTCTTGGAGTAATTGCTTGTCCGCAC
>CAYIHP010000002.1:0-19615 GCA_964363175.1 uncultured Candidatus Saccharibacteria bacterium | reverse complement strand
CGTTTTCTGTTGTGCCTCGAGCAAGGTTTCAAGCGCCTCGCTCTCGGCAGAAATCATCCCTGCCTCCGGAGCACACCCAAGACACAAAACACTCATCATAACCGCGAACAATGGTAACCATTTCACTGCGAATCTCCTTGTTTTTGGGAATTTTTGTACTTCTCCAGCGCTTGCCGGAGCGAACTTTTCGGCTTTTCACTCTTTTCTTCTGATTTTTCCGTTGCCTGCTGTACGTTTGGTTTAATACCAAACACCCGTGCAAACTCCGGAATTCGTACCAACACAAAACCAGATGTCACGCCTATTGCGAGAAAAGCAACCAAGAAAAGCAATGTGCCCCATGGATTTCTTCTACGCATGACGCGCTTTTTCTCTTCACGTGGCTTTACAGCCACTTCTTCATCAGACTCGTCTTCGTCGAGGGCAACCTCAAGAGCTTTCTTCAGCCTTGCGATCTCCGCATCTCTCGAAGCGTAAACCGGGTGATCCGTGTCTTTTTTAATTGCCTCTGCGACCCGAACGATCAGCCGTGCATCGGATAATCTTTCAAATAGATCCGCACCCGACCAACCAGCAACCTCCTCTAGACCCATCTCAAGGACTTGAGGAAACAATGGATGATCCTCGCATTCGAGAATTTCCTTTCTTGCCCGTGCTTCACTGTCTTCCAGAACAGTCCGTTTTTCACGATTAGGCTTTGTCGCCTTATCTTGCAACGGAGGAACATTAGGCACCTTTCCTTCAATCTTCATATGAACCATCGGTTTCGGTACTTCCACTTTCACCGGCAGTTTTTCTTTTTCCTGAAGCGTCTCGACTTGCGTCGGCGACAGCCTCCAATTCTCTCCGACAAGCTCAACCCATTTTCCAGTCGAAGCTTGAATATTCAGGTAACTTTCGACATCCTCCGCTTTCAAGTTCGGCGAAGCCAGATCTCCACTCTGCCGCATCAAGGCATTTAGTTTGTTGGCCAAACGCTCTTTTGTACTGCCCTCAACGTCAAAGTGGCTAAACGCACGTTCAACGGCACTTCGATTTAAATTCATGTAACCCTCCCTAATCCTTATCTAAGTTTGTAAGAAACACTCAAATAGAAACCACACCCAAAACCGAACTGCCCATTATAGATACAAAGTATGACACTTGTCAAGTTCATTTGGATATGCTATAGTCCTCCGTTATGCATACCTATTTCATCGGGGACCAAGCAGCAATTACCCGCGTAGAAGCACTTGCCCAAGAAACTATAAAACACGGGCATACGGTAACTATTGCAAATGCCTCTTCAAATACCCTACTTTCCTGCATCCATGCACTCTTTTTACGTGCGAACACTATTCATGTTCATGGGTTGAAAGCTGGAATACTTTTATATCCCATTCTATTTTTGATGCAAAATACTACAGCACTTTGGACTATATCCACACTCCCTTCCAGCACTCTATCGCAAAGATTTTTACGCATATTGCTACCGTATATTGCATCAAAATATCAGATGGTATTTTCGACAACGAGAACCTTGCAATATCTCCTTTTGTCTCTCTACTTAGTAAAATCTGAATATATTCCTGATGGATATTCTCTACCGACACTCAACAATATTCGACCCGCGGTGTACGGATTGCGGAAACAACAATACGGAATAGTCCTTGCAACAAATAGTGCTCAGTTACTGCAGATCGCGAAGACGTATAAAACACTTAAGAACAGAAAGAAACTTGTGGTTTTTTCTGAAAGAACACACAAGATGTTCACTACTATTAACCTCCCCCTTACGAGCCGTGGTGCTATTTCACTCGTCCGTCAGGCTGCATTTGTCCTGATAGCAGACCCAGAATACTCTCCCCTAGCGCTTCAAGCTATGGATTCAGGTAGAACGATAATCGCAACTACCAACTCCCTTCACGAGGAGCTGCTGGGAACAACTGCCCATTACTTTGCACAAGACGACTATATACAACTAGAAAAGCTCTTTAGAAAGACTGCGAAGAATAGATCCTTTAGCCCTGAGCCCCATATTCGAGCAAAAAACCACTTTAGATGGGCTAAAATAGCTCAAGAATACCTAAAAGCATATAAGCGTCAAAAAGCCATTTTAGTGCCATTTGATTCGATTATTTCCCCTTCTAGCTTCCAAACCGCAGAATAAGGCTGTAGTATAGAAAAATGCGGATGTGGCGGAATTGGTATACGCGCATGGCTTAGGACCATGTGGGGCAACTCATGGAGGTTCGAGTCCTCTCATCCGCACACTTGACAAAGATACATTTTTAGGTATATAATAGGCGGTTGGGCTGTAGTGTCCAGCTCTTTGAAAATTGAATAACATCATCTTAATTAACAACGTGCCGTAAAGGCAAAAGAAAGATCGGTGAATATCATGAAAATCGGACAAGTGATTTTGTCTTGGATTGTTACCCTGCTCTACTTTGCACTTCTTGGAGAAGTTGCCTACCTTGTACTTATTTTTGTACCAGGGGCAATTATTCCATGTATTGCACTTGAAACCGTCATCACTCTCATTCTTTTGGTAGAAATTGTCAAAAGACTGTCAGATGACACAATGATTGTATTGTCATTCGTTGGATACCCATTTAAAGTATATTCACCGAAAAACGAACATGGCATCTGGGATACTGGCTTTGTTCCAGCTTACCCACCGGGGCTTGTGACTGCCCATGAGCTCCCAATTGATGTATTAATCATTCCCTTTCAAAGCAACGGAGCAACCACAAAAGAGAGAAAGGGAATAGACGACGATGGCAATGAAGTGGTTCTTGAGGCTGAAACCCCAGTTACCGTATTGTCTGAGCTCACATTGGGCTTACCTGAGACGATTGAAGCCCTTCGGTCGATAATACAAGATGTGGGAATCCTCGGCGGACCAAAACGTCAAAAACTTAATGCTTTCGAAATTGTTAACTACTTCAAAGATTACGACAAAACAGGTGAACTGAAGGTTGATCCTCGCCTCGTGCCGTGCATTGTCAAAATAATTCGGGAGAAGCTTCAGGGTGTTTGGGATGAAGCCATAGGTCGCGCAGTTGGTAAACATACCCTAAGTGAAGCACGGCTGAATCACGAGCAGATTGAAGATGACATTGCAACAGAGCTGGGCATGCCCAAAAAACTCACGAGCAAGTGTGGGATGTTTGTCACTCGTGTGAATAAGAGAGGAAAAGTAATACGCGACGCAGAGGGTAAAGCTAGGGTCACTTCAAATTGTAGTCCTCATGATGTGAACGTACTTCTTATCACACCCCCTGACCCAGATGCAGTAAAAGCGCTTTCCGCCGAAACAATCAAATTACTTGAAGCGAAAGCGGCGGCGTCATATGCAAGAATAGTTGGTCAACAGTTGAAAACCCCCGAAGGACAGTTGGCATTTACCAAGGATGTGCTTAAGGCACTTCCTGTGGGGACAATTCTGTCTGTCGGAGAAAACAACCTAAATGCAGTAATTGCAAAATTCCTTAACAAGACCTGAAAAATTACGAAAGGAAATAATAATGGTACGTGAGCCTGAATCAATAGTAGCTGCCGTTTTTTGGTTAGCGACCGCTACTATTCTGATCATCTGGGCAATGAAATGGTATCGTAAAAAATACCCCAAAGCTCCCCCTACAACGGGAGCGACGCCCCCAACAAAGAAGCCGTGGTTTATTGTAGCCCACCCGTGGCGAACAGCGGTGATAGCATTCTTGGTGTGGCTCGCATTCGTGTACGCCTTACCAATCAGAATGTTTCTTACAGGAGCTGTTGTAGCTGCTAAGCAAGGGATCCTAGAGGGTTACTATGGAGCCCCTTCAGGAAAGAATAGCGGAATCTCTATTCAAAGACCGCACCGTCGAACCGAAAACAAGAACCGATACCAATTTTTCGTGGATCAACCACGGAAAATGGGGTGGAAGGTTCTTCCAACGGAGGTCGATTTCGAAATCCCGTTGGACGGAGTACCAAGGTACCTCGGTATGAACATTGCGTTTCTTGGAGGATCGCAATTGACAATTGACTGCCCCGGGTACTGGAGTGGTGGAAGAGTTAAATTGTTTGCGAAAGCAGATGAAAAAAACTTTGTCCACCTCGGACATGCTAATCCGTTTTCACTCACCGAAAGTGGCTCTGTTACAGGAGGAGGAGCGATTCTCGTGAAAGGAGAGAAGGATCCGAACTATGAGGCGATCTCAAATCGGATCCACGTCGAGGTTGCGCCCCTGCCTGGCCATCACCGCATTGCAACAACAAAAATTTGTGATGCAGGTACTGGATACGATTGGGGAACCGTTCAAGTTGGTACCAGAGAACAGTCGCCACCATGGCAACTCTATATCCGGTTTGCTGATCAGAACGGTATCACTCTTACTCCGAGCGTGATGCAGCAAAAACCAGGAGAGATTCTCTTTGGAGTAATGGAGAACAAGGAGCTGAAAGAAGTATTCAGCGAAATAGTCTCGAAAGCGGCGAACGTGTACGAACCGTTCAACGTACCGAGACACGTAACAGACCCAATGCTTCGGATTAAAACTCCAAATATAGCAGAGGGAAAAGTGGTCGTCGAAGTCATTCTCGACATCGACAACACGAGATGAGCTCTTTTAAGACCAAGCCGACATTTACACTATGAAAAGTGTAAATGTCGGTATTTTTTTATCTTGTCGTTCACGAACGACAGGATTTATCCAAAAAAGGCATTCATGAGCGCTGCAGTCAATGTTATGAACGCAGTAAATACAATAGCTTTTAGAATAATTATTTTTTGCTTTGTTTGTACGTCGTTATCTCCTGGATTCCTCTTAAATATGGATGCTGCTGATAACATGCGCTGAACTAGTAAAAATACAAACACTACAAAGACAATGTTTGCGATCAAGAGGGTTTGGGATGGATTGGTCATAAAAATAATTATACCCCCACCTTTTGTTTCTATGCCACTGCCACTGTTCCAATGATGAAGTTAACGAGTGCCGCAGAAAGACCGATGACAACCAGTCCGATTAAAGCGTAGAGAATAGTACTCTTTGCTTGTTCTGTTTGGTCTTCTTCTCCTTGAGAAGTGATATATCTAATACCACCTATTACGAGGTATATAGATGCTGCGATACCGGCGACGACGAGGAGGCCATTTACGATATTGAGCACGGAAGGGATTAAGCCTCCTCGAGCCGTATTCGAGAACGGGATAGCTGGTTGTAAGCCTTGGGCTAATGCTTCTTGAATTAATTTGAAGTTCATATACGACTCACCTCCTTTCAATTTGGCACTCTGATAGTACCCGAATTTCCACCTGGACTACCGCTTGAACCGCCGATGACGTCTGAAATCACAAAATTCACCAGTGCCGCCGAAATACCGATAACGATAATACCAATAAGAGCGTAGATAATAGTTTTTTTTGCTTTTTCTGTCTGATCTGTTTCGCCCTCCGACATAATATACCGAACTCCGCCCAGTACCAGGTAAATGGCAGCTACCACGCCTACTAATGTAAGGAACACGTTTCCAATAGTAACAATGGTATTTATAAGACTATTCGTATCCTCACTACCCGTGCATGAGATGCCAAGAGCACTGCAGTCTTCGCCCCCCACTTGCGTAATTTGCGCAGCAACGGGAAATACTACAAGCGCAAGAGAAGTGATAACCGTTACAAAGAAAATGGATTTGCCGAGTTTAGACATAGTTATTTTTGAGTAACGCTAATTACTACGTTTACGATAACGGCAGACAATCCAATGATTAATAGCCCAATAACAGAGTAGAGAATAATATGTTTTGCTTGTTCAACTTTGTTGTCCTCACCTTGTGAGGTGATGTATAGAAAGCCACCGTATACAAGAGATATTACCGCAATAGTGCCAACTAGAGATAAAAGCCATTTTACAATAGATTGCAAAATTTCTTTTGTTGACCTGGCTTCCCCAAGTTTGTTTTTTTCTTGAACCTCTTGTAGCTGCTTTAATCCCTCACTAAACGATTTAGGGTCCCCTTGCGCAAGAACAGGAGATACAAACCCAAAGCAAAACATAAGCAAACTCATTGCCAGTGTTATTTTCCCTAGAGCAAGTGTTTTATTCGTCATCATAGTGTTCCTGGGTCAGCTTCGTATCGCTCTGTTACACTTGGTCCACTTGTCCCTAATATTTCAGAAGTTACAATATTTATAATTGCATATGATAAAATAACTACTGCAAGCCCAATAACAGCCCACAAAATAGTTGCTTTTGCCTTTTTCACCTGATCTTCGTTCCCAAAATCGATAATCATGCGTGCGCCACCAATAATAAGCGCAATAAGTGCGAGAATACCTACCAATCCAAGCATCCAGTTGATAATGCCCTTAAGAACAGATGTTATCGTTTGGTCTGGTCCTCCATCAAGTGGATTAGTTATCCCACCACCACCTCCCAATGAGGGGTCTGCAAATACTACATGAGGCGCAATGCTCAAAAAAAGCGTAACAGCAATTATCGAAAAAAATAATAAAGAGTATTTAATTCGCATGTTCGTTTACTATTCGCTGAAGCTGATCTTGAGACTGCTTTAATGCTTCTTGTATTGCCACTCCAGAAGTTGCGACTTTATCAATCATCGTATTAAATATAGCATCTGTTGCAACAATATCAACCCGTGGCCAACTTACGGCTTTCAGCCCTTGTTCTGCGAATACTCCCATAATTGGGTCATTGGCATATGCTGTAATTGTGTCTCGCCGCGCGGGCGGTACTCCTTGCGCTTTATTTACCACTTCTGATACGGATTTTGATGTAAGGAACCGTACAAACTGCCACGCAGCAAGTGGTGATTTTGAAGTATTAGAAACGGCAAATGGCCAATAGCTCGCGAACGTATATTGACGGTCGCTCCCTTCGATTTGAGGTACAGGTGCGATTGCAAACGATAATCGTTGGTTTTGCGCTTTAATGGTTGGGATTTGGTACGAATAGTTAAACAGCATTGCCGTTTTCCCTTGGGAAAATGCGTCAATAGAATAATCTTGAGAAATATCCCAGGTAAATACCTGCTTTGATTTGTTCGAAAAATCTGTGTAAAACGCGAGCGCCCGTGCACCTTTATCGTTCGCAATGTCTACTCTTCTGGTTCCTGTAGAATCATCAACAATAGGAAGGCCGCTTTGCATCATCAGCATCTGCAAAATATCTGGTGCCCTGTTTATATTACTCCCTGTTCCAATAGAAGCACCACTTTGCCCAATAACTCCAAGATTCGAAACTTTTGTCAGCTTTACCACAACGCCAAGAAATTCTGTCCACGTCCTTGGCGGCTGCGCTATGCCCGCAGAGTTAAATAAGTCCTTGTTATAAAACAGTGCGAGCGTGTCTACAGACGTAGGAAGTGCATATACGTACCCGTTGCGGGTAAGATCTTTATCAACAACGTCTACAAACTCATTTTGTACATCGCGCTGGGTGATAATTTCTGCGGGAGACGGGCTCATTAAATCCTTCTTTGCTTCAACCCACGTGTTATTGATAACAAAAATATCGGGGCCCCTACCTGCTGCTAACGCTTCCACTAGCTCTTTTTCATATGTACCAACGGACGCTATTTTTTTGTACTGCACGTCTATTCCTGTTTGGTCTTTAAATGCGCGAAGCACTGGGCCCAACACATCACTATCTTGCCACAACCCCCACACCAACAAACTAGTAGTAGTTGTTTGCTGAACAGGTTGCGGCTTTCTGCATCCAAATCCAAGCAACGCAAATGCGCTTACCGCGATAAGCAAGACGAGAGGCAATTTTGACCGCGAAAAAATCATACTTGAAACAAAAGGCCAAAGTGGTATGGGCTGGGTGAAAATTCTTTTACTATTTTTAGCCCCTGTGCACTTGCAATCTTTTTCAGTTCTTCTGCGCCAATACGTTGATTGCCTGGAGGCCCGAACGGCGTTGCGGATGTATTCCACTCTACCACTGCAATACTTCCATTTTGAAATACAAGGCGCTTCGCCTCTGCAAATACTTTGGCAGGGTCAGATTGATGCAATATATTAGCCAAAAGTACCCAGTCTGCAGACTTTTCTTGCAGGGAACTGCCTGGTGTATTTTCTACGTTTGCCCGTAGTGTACTCACAATTGCATCTACTTTATGCCTCCGCGCCCTATTTTCAACCTCCGCAAGAATATCTGGACGTAAATCTATACCAATTGCCTTGCCCTTTGGCCCAACAATTTCAGCTGCAGGTATTAAATAAAACCCAGCTCCGCACCCAAGATGCACGACAATTTGCTCAGCTCTTAGGCCCAACTTACGCCATAACGCTTTTGGTCTGATGAAGGAATTCGCTTCTGACATAGGATATGGGCCAAGTATATCATAGAAATGAATGTTAATCCCGCCGCTGTCATTCCGGGCTTGACCCGGAATCCACGCCGCCTGGATCCCGGCTCACGGGCCGGGATGACGGCTACACCTAAACTACTCTATTTCAATAGCTGGTCGCCAAAGAGTGAATGTTGAAATTTTTCCGCTTTTATCTGATGGGCGCATGAGTCGAACGCCTTGCGTTGATCTTCCCTGCTTACTTACGGATGATGCAGATATGCGGATAACTTGCCCCTTTTCAGATACAACGAGAATATCCGTAGTTTCTATGTCGGATGACGATAAGACAATTGCGCGCACTATAGCTCCCGTTTTACTGGTGACTTGAGCAGTACGAATTCCAGAACCGGCGCGCTTTTGAATTCTGTATTGAGTGAGTGCCGTTCGTTTCCCAAAGCCTTCTTCTGTAATAACCATAACCTCTTGCCCCTCTTGCGAAGCTTTAATGACGTACATGGCCACCACTTCATCGTCGCCTTTTAACTTCATTGCGCGCACCCCGGCCGCAGTTCTCCCCATAGGGCGGATGTCTTTTTCTGGAAACAATATTGCTTGCCCATTTTTTGTTGCAATAATTACTCTGTCCGTTCCAGAAGATACTCCCACCCATTCCAATGTGTCGTTATCATTGAGAGTAATTGCCTTTAATCCCGTACGTCGAATATTGAGAAATTCTTCACGCGAAGTCTTTTTAATAACACCACTACGCGTTGTCATTACTAAATATTCCCCTGCCTCTTCTGCGTCTGGAACGTCCTGCACGGCAGTAACTTTTTCATTTGCACCTAGTTCAAGGAAGTTTTGAATGGCTTGCCCCTTTGCTGCGCGCGCCGTTGCGGGAATTTCATATGCATTTGTGGAAAATACTCTCCCCTGATTCGTAAAGAATAGTAGTTGTTTGTGCGTTGTGGTTGCCAAGAAAAGATCTACAATGTCTTCTTCTTTTGTAGTCATCCCCTTTACTCCCTTACCTCCACGATGCTGCACTTGGTATGTACTTGTGGCAAGACGTTTTATGTATCCTCCTCGTGTGATTGTAATCACCGTAGGATCATCAGGAACCAAATCTTCTGCTGAAAATTCTCCAATACCTCCCGCAACTACCCGAGTTCTTCGTTCATCTCCGTACTGCTTAATGATAGTCTCGTAGTCTGTTCGAACAATTGCCAGTACTTTTTTCACATCTTTTAAAATGCCTTCCAGTTCTTTGATCAATGCATTCTTTTCTCTTAACTCGTCCTCAATTTTCTTCCGCTCTAGTCCTGCAAGTGCGGACAAGCGCATTTCCAAAATTGCCGTTGCTTGCGCATCTGAGAATTTAAACTTCTTCCTCAAGTTTTCATGCGCTGTTTCACGGGTCTGACTCTTTCTAATAGTAGAAATAACTTCATCAATATGGTCGAGTGCCGTTTTCAAGCCCTCTAATATGTGTGCGCGTTCTTTCGCACGAGCTAAATCAAATGTTGTACGGCGGGTTATAACCACCTTGCGATGACTAATATGTTCTACAATTGCATCCTTTAATGTAAGTACTTTTGGTTGCTTTCCATTATCTACTAGCGCAAGCATGTTTACATGGAACGTTTTTTGTAAATCAGTCGTGTCAAACAATTGATTTAAAACTTTTTTAGGGTATGCATCTTTCTTCAGCTCAATAACAATGCGGATACCATCTTTGTCGGACTCATCGCGTAAATCGCGGATGCCTTGGATCTTATCTGCTTTTACGTTGTCCGCAATTCTCGTAATAAGGTTCGACTTATTCACGAGGTAGGGAATTTCATTCACAATTATTCTAAACGAGCCGTTCTTTGCTTCTTCTATATCCGCAATAGCTCTGGTAACAATGCCGCCTTTTCCGGTTGCATATGCTTGTAAAATATCTTTCTTATTATAGATAGCTCCTCCGGTAGGGAAATCCGGCCCATGCACAAATTTCATTAAGTCTTGAACGGTAGCCTCTGGGTGCTCAATTAAATGTATTGCCGCGAGACAAATCTCTTTCAAGTTATGTGGTGGAACGTTTGTTGCCATTCCTACGGCAATACCAATGGTGCCGTTCACCAAAAATTGCGGAATGGCGCTAGGGAGTAGTGTTGGTTCTTTTTTTGAACCGTCATAGTTATCCACAAAATCAACAGTGTCTTTTGCGATATCCGCAAGCATTTCATCGGATATCTTCTTTAAGCGAGCTTCTGTGTAACGCATTGCCGCGGGTGAATCTCCGTCAATATTTCCCCAGTTACCTTGACCATCGATAAGGGGGTATCTGAGCGAGAAGTCTTGCACTAAACGGGCCAACGCGTCGTAAATAGAAGCATCCCCATGAGGATGGTAGCGAGCCATTACGTCTCCGACTACGTTTGCGGACTTTCTATGCCGGGCAGTTGAGCGCAAATTTTGCCTCCACATAGAGTATAAGATACGCCGTGCAACAGGTTTCATACCGTCTCGAACATCAGGAAGGGCACGAGATACGATAACGCTCATCGCATAATCGAGATAGCTCTTTTGAATTTCTTGCGATAGGTCTTGGTCTACCAGCGTACCAACATTGTTCTCAGATTTGTTTGGTTCCATAAAGTAGGTATCAAGAATGCTGTAACTGAGCAGGCAACAAGAGAAACACCCAAACAGCAACAATCACGAGGCCGAATATAATAGTAAGTACTAGTACCTTTCGATGCCGTTTGTGTTCTGGCTGCTGCGTAATTTCTTCAATTTTATCCTCAATCATTTGGCGCATAGATAGAACATTAGTATGGAGCTAGAATTACTGTTTGCATATCTTCCTCTGGTAATTTGCTCTTTTTCAATATGAGCTTTTTCTCTGTTGCGGTTTCACTTACACCAAGTGCCGACGCAAAAGATTTCACTGCGTCCAACTTTTCGGTAAGGCCAGACATAGCATAATGAATAGGAATGACGATTTTTGGCTCAATGGTAGATATCATTTTCATCGCTTTATCTAAAGATAACCCTGTTCCACCTCCGACAGGTACAAAAAACACATCTATGTCTGCACGTTCCAGTTCTTGTAGTTCTTGTGCATTTAGATCTCTGTTAAGTGAGCCAATGTGCAACATGACGATATCTTCTACCATCCAGCGTTGCAGACTTCGCTCATTGCCCTGCTCATCATTCCAACCAATTGAATGCAGCGCGAACTCTTTAATAGAATATTCGCCCGGTGTATTAATAACGACAGGGTTACCGGCAATGCCGCTTATGTTACTCATTGATGCGTCTTGTGGGTTCGAAAGAGACAGGATATCTGCCTTTGCTTTAAATGGCGAGATTCCGAGGTTTGCCGCATAGGGATCTATACAAAGAACAGTCTCTTTGGAAACTACTTTTATGGTGTACTGACCGTGCCAAGATAGTTGCATGTATCTAAAGGTACACTATCTATGTTGACCATTGCAAACCGTTATGTCATGATGCCTGGTATGAAAACCGATTCACCAACCAAGCAGCAAATTAACATGGAAGAAGTTATGGCGAAGCACGAGGACTTAGTTCACGTGCCAGTAAACGGAGAGGTTCTTACGGGGACTATTTTAGAGAAAACGAGCAATGCTTTATATGTAGATATAGGGCAATTCGGCGTTGGAGTCATATATGGAAAAGAGTTGTTCGATGATATGGATACCTTTAAACGGTCAAAAATAGGGGATACCGTACAGGCAACAATCCATGAAATGGATAATGAAGATGGCTATATTGAACTTTCTCTCCGCACTGCAACCAGAGAACGCAGCTGGGAAGAACTCCGCAGAAAGTTGGAAGATGAAGTGGCATTTGAAAGCGAGATTATTGATGCAAATAAGGGTGGGCTTATTATCCGCGTAAACGGCGTAACAGGATTCTTACCAGTATCTCAATTGGCACCAGACCATTATCCACGAGTTGAAGGTGGGGACAAATCGAAAATCCAGGAGAAACTCCAAAGCTACGTTGGGCAGATTTTCAAACTGAAGGCTATTACCATAGACCAAGAAAACGAAAAACTCATTGTTTCAGAAAAAGCTGCAGTGAGCGATGAAATTAGCGCCACACTTGAGCACCTTGGTAAGGGCAAGACAATCTCCGGCACAATTTCTGGTATTGTAGACTTCGGAGTATTCGTAAAGTTTGAAGAAAGCGGTCAGGAGCTGGAAGGATTAGTGCATATTTCTGAGCTTGCATGGCAACGCATAGACAATCCAACAGACTTTGTAAGTATTGGGGAAAAGGTACAGGCAAAAGTTATCGGAATTGATAACGGTCTTCGTATATCGCTTTCCATAAAACAATTACAAGACGACCCTTGGCTAAAGGCTGCGGAAAAATACAACACAGGAGATACGGTAAAAGGAAAAGTTCTCAAAGTTACCCCATTTGGTGGATTCGTTAAACTCGATAAAGATATTCATGGACTTGTTCATATATCTGAGTTCCCTCCAGACAAGCAGAAAGACCCTGCGTCATATCTTAAGGTTGATGACACGATGGAATTTACCATCATCTCGCTTGATCCAAAAGAACATCGACTGGGCCTCAGCCTCAAAAAATAATAATTTTTGTGTGTGAAGAAAATACCGGAACTCTTGATTCTCTTCGCACTTTTCGTATCACCACTGCTTCATAATTCATTAGAAAATTCTTTTCAAACCCGTAGGATGTGGAGCTGGTGCCTCCTCATTTCCCTTGCAATTATTGTATTTTTTGCAACGTATCCTTTTCGTGTTCAGAAGATATTTTTGCGTCTTTTGGTACCGATTAGTCTCATACTTTTTTCGTCATTTTTTTTAGCAATCTATCCCGTAAATTCTTTGGCACTTTATTTTCTTGCGCTCATTTTATTTCTCTCGCTCGCATATACAATAGTTACTACAAACAATTCAAAAAACAGCCTAATTTTTTCTGTCATGCTTGTAGGATTTTGTGCAATTTATGCTCAGTGGGGTATTGCCCAATTTGTTATACAGCACGATTTAGGAATGAGTAAGCTCGGGGAGTCTGTGCTTAATCAAAACACAGCCGGAGTCGCCTCGTTTTATGTCAACTCTGAAAAGATTATTCGAGCGTATGGGCCATTTGCTCATGCAAATAGTTTTGCCGGCGTACTCCTGGTCGGGATGCTGGTTTTGTATAAACGTTTTAACGAACTCAAGAACAGACTTTTCACACAGAGCATACTTTTTTTACTCAGCCTGGGAATTATTACTTCTTTTTCACGGACTGCACTTTTTGGACTTGTGGCAATTTCTATTTTTTACATGTTCAAGAAAAAACAAACGCTCCTTATACCTATTGTAATAACAGCAATTATATTTGCGTCCCTAGTATTTCAAAGATCCGTTGATACACATGGGGTAGCTGTGTATGATCGCCTGCAAGGTTTTTCCTGGTATACAAATGTGGTAGATGCAAAAGTACTACTAAGAGGCACTGGTGTTGGAAATTACACAAACGCATTGAAACAGTATGTAGACGCTAGCCACATTACATATAACCCTTGGGATATTGCACCAGTCCACTGCGTACCATTACTGTTGCTTTCTGAGCTCGGAATTATTGTATGCACTATAGTCATATTTTTTCTCGCAAAGTATATGTATACGCATAAACTCTGGATGTATCTTGTATTGCTACCCACCCTTGCATTTGACCATTACTTTGTGACTCAACTAGCTCCGGTATTATTTCTTATCATATCCACCCGTCTCGTAGTATAATAAATGAATGAAAATAAAGTTACTGGATATTATTGCATCAGAAAATCAAACAACGGGAAATTACGATAAAATAGTTTTGACGAATGGGGAATACTTTTATCCCCACGATCAAAGTGAAAACGAATATCACGAACTTGTAATAAAAGCATTAGAAGAAAATTCTACAAAAATAGGTTCCTGGAAAATAACTTCAAATTCACCACATAAAAATAATCCTGATATAAAAAAACAAATTCTCGAACATGTTACCAGGTCTCGAAATATCCTCACATATAAAAGTGATGCTCTCACCGTACTTCATCATAGTGCTTACACACTAAATACAGACTCAGAAATTATTCCACTTTCTTCAAAGCTTCGTGCAGAAATCATAAAAAAGATTTATGCATATTCATCAGAGGGTAATCGTGTTTCTGGAATTTCGATTAAAAAAATAGAATCAAAAACAAGTAGCACAACAGACTTTTATAATGGAATATTTATTGCACTCGTTTTGCGCAAATATATTTTACCAAAAACTACCAGTCGCACAGCAGACAAAAATCAAAAATCAAAAATTAGTACAAAAATATTTTCAAAAGAATTACTTCCTACGTGCAAATGGTATGCAAGAAAAATTGGTGTTCATGCATCGGATGATTTTTGTATCACATCGGACGCACTACAATCGATGGATGATGCTGAGCTTTCTAGACACTTAAATCACACAACTATTTTTGCTCAAATGCGACCACTCGATTTTGAAAGAGTATCCAGATTGCTTACAGCAAATGGCCATGAGCTCATCAATTGAAAAAGGGGCAAGAGCAGAAGATGTTGCAAAACAGTTTTTAGAGGGTTTAGGACTAAAATATATTCAGTCGAACTTTCGATGCAAAATGGGTGAAGTAGATCTTATATTTCAAGGTGTTGACGAAATAATTTTTGTAGAAGTTCGAAGTCGCAAAGAGACATTGTATGGCGATGGGTCAGATACTGTTTATATTAGCAAGCAGAAAAAGTTGATACGAACTGCAAAATACTACCAACAAACAAAGCAGTATTGGGGCAATATTCGATTTGATGTGATAAGTATTACCACTAGAGAAAATGCGGCACCTGAGATTACGCACATACCAGATGCATTCATGGAGGAATAGATAGATTGACAGTGCTTATCTGACTGTGCTATAAATACCTTATCAGATTCCGTGGCTTGGCCGCGGAATTCTTATAAATACAACTTAATTATTAGACATTTTAATACACCTATGAGCAGCGACACTCCATCATTTGTATCAGCAATAGATCAAATAGTAGCAGAAAAAGGAATAAGTAAAGAAAAGGTTCTTGATACTATTGATCAAGCACTTGCCGCAGCATACCGAAAAGATTTAGGGCAACGTGGACAAGACATACGAGCAGAATTTAATGAAGAAAATGGTACGGCTCGTATCTTTCAAGTGATGACTGTAACGGCGGATGAAGCAGTGGAAAACCCAGCTGGGCAAATCTCTCTTACCGATGCTCTCGCAAAAGAACCTGTAGGTGTAATTGGAAAAGAATATGTTGAAGATGGTAGTCCAAAAGACCCTGACTATTGTCGCGTAGCAGCGCAAACAGCAAAGCAGGTCATTATTCAACGCATCAGAGAGGCTGAACGAGAGGCAATATTTGATGAATTCCAAGACAAAGAAGGTGAGATTATTTCTGGTATCGTGCAACGCATTGAAGCAGAAACAGTCTTCATTGATATTGGAAGAACAACCGGTGTGCTCTTCCCTAACGAACAAATTCGAGGCGAGAGGTACCGCGTAAACCAACGCGTGCGAGTGTATGTAGTAAAGGTTGTGCTTTCTAGCCGAGGCCCTGAAATTTTACTATCCAGAAGCCACCCAGGAATGATTCGACGTTTATTTGAGATGGAAGTTCCTGAAGTGTTTGCAGGCACCGTAGAAATCAAAGGTATTGCACGAGAAGCTGGAGAACGATCAAAAGTTGCCGTTATCGCAACAGAAGAAGGCGTAGACCCAGTGGGAGCTTGTATCGGGCAGCGCGGAACAAGAATTCAAACAATCATCGCAGAACTATCCGGAGAAAAAATCGACGTTATTCAGTACGATGAAGACATTGCCAGATACATTGGCCATGCACTATCGCCTGCTCGCATTATTGCGGTTGATATCTTTGAAGATAAAAAGCGTGCATTGGCTCATGTAGAAGAAGACCAACTCAGTCTTGCTATCGGCAAACGAGGACAAAATGTTCGTCTCGCAGCAAAGCTTTCAGGTTGGAGAATAGACATTGTGAAAGCTGGCGAAGAAGCTGCCATTGAAATAGAAGAAGAACCAGTGCCAGCAGAAACTTCTTCAGAAGAAGCTGATTCTACTGAAAAAACTGAATAATTCACTATGGAAATTGTACTGACTCCAAAAAAAGAGAGTTCGGAAGTTGCCGTTTCTGTAACTGCAAGCCAAAAAGAATTTGCTCCGTTTATTACAGCAGCTGCGAATGCCATATCTAACGAAATTAGCGTAAAGGGCTTTCGCCCAGGAAAGGCGCCGCAACAAATGGTCATAGATACGGTTGGACTCGACCGCGTACTTCATAAAGCAATGGATGACGCAATTCCGCATTTTTTTGCAAAGGCAATTATCGAAAAAGATATTGAAATAGTAAATCGCCCTTCTATTTCTGTGGAAGAAATTGGCATCGATACTCCGTTTCGATTTACCGCTTCTGCTGAAGTAGTTCCTGACATAACTCTTGCTGACCCGAAAAAGCTTGCAGTTACAAAACGAACAGTTGCAGCTACAGAAGATCAAGTAGAGCAAGAATTAAAACGCCTGGCAAAGATGCGAGGTACGCTCACCGCAGTTGATAGAGCAGCTACACTCGGCGACATTGTCACCGTAGATTTTCAAGTAAAAATTGAGGGCTCGGTTATAGAGGGTGGAGAAAGCAAAAACCATCCTATCCCAATTGGCGAAGGTAGGTTTGTACCAGGCTTTGAAGAAGGTTTAATCGGAACAAAAGCAAACGAAGACAAAACATTTTCAATAAAATTCCCGGAAGATTACGGCAAACAAGCTTTGCAGGGTAAAGATGCTTTAGTTTCGGCTCACGTGCATACCGTACAAGAAAGAATTATTCCTGAACTTAATGACGAGTTTGCAAAAACAGTAGGAAAATTTACGGATCTTAATAACCTCAAAGAAGAATTGAAAAAAAATATTGAAACTGAAGCTAAAGCAAAAGAGGAAGAGAGATACATCGGAGAACTCGCCGAAAAACTGATGGAAAATTCTACGTTTGGCAATTTACCCTCTTCACTCATTGAACATGAAATAGACAGACGCATGGAAGAATTTGCGCGCATGCTTGCTTATCAACAAAAAACAATTGACGAATATGTAGTGGAGCATAACACTACCACTGCCGCGATGAGAGATACGATGAAAGAATCTGCGGAAAAACAAGTCCGCATTGGATTATCACTTCGCCGCCTTGCGAAAGAACATCAGGTAGAAGTGTCAGAAAAAGAAATTACCGAGGAAGCGAACAAACAGTTGGAGCACTTTGCAACGGCAGATCATGCACATGAAGAAATAAATCCAGAAGAGCTGCGCGATTATGTTGCCAGCACCCTAAAGAATACAAAAACATTGGATCTTCTAAACGCTCTCGCAAACAAATAGACCGTGCACTATACTGAAAGATATTATCTTTCATTGTAAAAAAACCTATGAGCTATTTAGTACCAACCGTTCTCGAAAAGTCACAATTTGGAGAACGAGCATTTGATATTTATTCTCGCCTTTTAAAAGAGCGTATTATTTTTCTCTCCGGAGGAATAGATGAACAGGTTGCAAACCTGGTTATTGCCCAGCTCATCTTCCTAGAACACGAGGATCCAAAAAAAGACATTACGCTATATATAAACTCCCCTGGCGGGCAAGTAACTGCCGGTATGGCGATGTACGATACCATGCAATTTATTAAGCCAGACGTATCCACAATCTGTTTCGGAATAGCTGCAAGCATGGGTGCTGTGATTTTAGCTGCAGGAGCTGCGGGCAAAAGAATGGCCCTCCCGAATGCAGAAGTGATGATTCACCAGGTTATGGGAGGTGCAGAAGGACAAGCTTCTGATATCGAAATTAGCGCTCGGCACATATTGAAAACAAAAGACAAATTAAACCACATTTTGGCTCACCATACAGGGCAAAACATTAAAAAAGTGGAAAAAGATACGGATAGAGACTACTATATGTCTTCAGAGGAAGCTAAAGAATACGGCCTCATAGATAAAATCATCACAAAGGCGTAAAGCAAGTAGCTTCTCTTACTTTATGATTTATCACTATTTATATGGAACTAACAACGATTTTGCCCGCACTCGGGGCGGCAGCAATTGGTATTGCCCTCGGGTACGCCATGCAGAAAAAGATTGGAACGCAAAAAGCAGAAAATCTCGATAATAAAATAGAACAAAAGCTTTCAGACGCAAAAGAAAAGATACAAAAGATGCGAGAAGAAGCTGATAAACAAACATCTGCTTCAAGGGCTAAAACAGAACAAGAACTCGACGAACGACGAAAGTCGATTATTGAGCTTGAACGCCATATTGCGGAACGGGAAGAAAAATTGGAAACAAAAATTTCATCCGTGGAGCTAAAAGAGGAAGAAATTTCTTCACTTCGTGTTTCACTAGAAGATGAAAAAACAAAGCTGAAAAGCTTACAAGAAGATGAACAAAAGCATCTCACGCAAATATCCGGCTTAACAGTTCAACAAGCGGAAGCGCGCATGCTCCAACAAGCGGAAGACCAAACAAAAGAAGAAATAGTGCGCAGAGTTCGCAAATTAGAGCAAGAAGGAGAGCACCAGTTAGAAGAAAAGGCACGCAACATTCTTTCACTTGTTATCCAACGATACGCGTCTTCGCATGTTGCAGAAAATTCCACATCGTACGTAGATGTTCCAGATGAATCTATGATTGGGAGAATTATCGGGAAAGAAGGAAGAAATATTCAACACTTAGAACGCTTAACGGGTTGCGAAATTGTTATCGATGAAACTCCAAATTCTATTATGATTTCTGGTTTCTCGCCCGTTCGTAGACAAGTAGCAAAAAAGGCGATTGAAGCACTTATGAAAGATGGTCGCGTGCACCCGGGTAGAATCGAAGAAGTTATTGAAGAAGCAAAGAAAAAGATTAACGACGATATGCGTGAAGCGGGAGAAGCTGTTGTCTATGATTTGGGAATTGTAGATTTCCCTCCCCAACTTATTCAATTAGTTGGACGCATGAAGTATCGAACAAGCTATCGCCAAAATATTCTTCGCCATAGTTGGGAAGCAGCAAGAATTGCCATGATGTTAGCCGAAGAATTAGGGGCGAATGTAAACATCGCAAAGAAAGCAACATTGCTCCACGATATTGGAAAAGCAATTGATCATGAGGTGGAGGGTAATCACGTAGAAATTGGTGAAAAGATTATGCGCAAATACGGAATAGATGAAGCTATCATTAAAGCTGCGGCTGCGCATCACGAAGACTACCCATT
>CAYIHP010000001.1:19314-28259 GCA_964363175.1 uncultured Candidatus Saccharibacteria bacterium | reverse complement strand
GAGTCGCCACTTGCGAACATCACAGATTGGGTAAATACGACGTGTCCAAAATGTGGAGGCAAAGCCAAGCGCGAAACAAATACCATGCCACAATGGGCGGGTTCTAGTTGGTATTATTTGCGATTTATTGACTCGAAAAATACCAAGCAGTTTGTAGATGGCGAAAAAGAACAAGCATGGATGAATGTTGATTTGTATGTAGGTGGCGCAGAGCATGCAACGAGGCATCTTATATATGCTCGTTTTTGGCATATAGTATTGCATGAACTGGGCTACGTGAGCACTAAAGAGCCATTTGAGCGTCTAGAGCACGTAGGGCTGATATTGGCGGAAGATGGGCGCAAGATGAGCAAGCGGTGGGGAAATGTGATAAACCCTGACGATATAGTAGAGAAGTTTGGCGCCGATACGCTACGAATATATGAAATGTTTATGGGGCCGTTTAACCAATCAACTCAGTGGAGTACGGCGAGTATTTCAGGCCCAAGAAGGTTTATTGAACGGGTGTGGAAGTTACAAGCTCGTTTGCAGGAAGATGAAGATTCTGACGAAGTAGTCTCTGCGCTTCATAGAACGATTCAGCGAGTTACGGAAGATACGCAAAATTTTAGATTCAATACGGCAATTGCAGGGATGATGGAATTACTAAACGTATTAGAAAAAGAAAAAAGTATTTCAAAAAAAGTATTTGAAACATTTCTCTTACTGCTTGCACCGTACGCTCCGCATGTGTGCGAAGAGTTATGGGATACAATCGGAAACGGCGGAATGATTTCAACTGGGGTCTGGCCAACGTTTGACGCAAGTCTTGCAGTAGAAAAAACAGTTAGCATTGCTGTGCAAGTGAATGGAAAAGTACGCGGGGAGTTAGTGGTGGCACCCGATGCGACGCAAGAAGACGTTGAAGCGCTCGCAAAGAAGCTATCTAATATTGATAAGCATATTTCCGGAAAAGAAATTCGCAAAGTTATTTATGTGCCCGGCAAGTTGATTAGTTTTGTATGCGCGTAAATAGTCTTATTTTATTGGTATTTATTTGTTGTGTGTTTGCATTACCGGCGTATGCTGATGATTTTGGGGATGGATCGGACATTGAGCCAACAACTCCAGTCACCGGATATTCACTGAAACGTGCAACACCTGTAACCACCCCCGCACCAACGATTCCTCCTACAACATCTCAAAACAATGTACCTGTTGCAAATGCCGGCCCAAACCAGGAGGTACTCACGGGCGCACTTGTTGTTTTAAATGCAAGTAACTCGTACGATGAGGGTGGCGCAATTGCTTCATATTTTTGGAAGCAATTAAGTGGACCTCCCATTGCGCTGCTTTCTCACCGAACAAAACACCCATCTTTTAATGCAGGAAATGCAGCTGCTTCCTACGTTTTTGAACTTACGGTGCGAGACAATATTGGGGCATTTGCAACGGATGTAATGACCGTTCTGGTGCGTCAAAATCAACATATTGTACCAACCTCTGTTCCTACTATGGAAATTCCCCGAATTGAAGAGTCTGCTATAGTAGCAACTCCCACATTTTTTACCCCAAAAGTTCTCTTTATTGTACTTGGTGGAATGTTGCTGCTTCTTGTGGGAGTTGTTATAAAAGTAGCGCTTCGGCCGGAGAGTTCTTAAGGCGTATCAAGGCAGACTGGAATTTTTTATCTAACAATGCTACAAACATATCTATGCAAGCAATTATTTTAATGGCAGGAAAGGGTACTCGCATGGCGAAGTACTACGAAGGGCCGAAGCAATTATTGCCTGTGGCAGGTAAGCCGGTAGTGCATTATTTGCTCGATAACTTGCCCGACGAAATAACGGAACTTATTTTCATTGTGGGCGGTCCCCACGAGGCTACAATTCGAACACATTTTAAGAGTGGTGAGCACAACGGGCTTCCTATTTCATTTATTCGACAAGATGAGCAGCTGGGGCTTCCTCATGCGTTTGGCATGGCGAAGGATGTAGTAAAAGGCAAGTGGTTTGGGAGTGTTGCTGATGATATTTTTGACCCTGTTGCAATTGCAAAACTCGTGCAAGAAGATATGGCTATACTTTCATATAGAGTGCCAAATCCAGAACAATTTGGAGTACTGGTGACAGATAATGATGATTATTTGGTGCGAGCAGTTGAAAAACCAAAAGAGTTTGTGTCTGACTTAGTGTGGACGGGTGCGATGGTTATGGACGAGACATTTTTTACCACAAAAACAGAATTATCTGCACGAGGTGAATACGAAACTCCTGATGTATGGACGAAATTAGTGCAAGAGCAAGGTAAAAAAATCAAAGTTGTTACCTCTGCATATTGGTGTCCGGTAAACGACAAGCCACAGCTAGAAGCTGCGGAGGCTAAGGTGAAAGAATTGGGACTTGTCTAGCTTATAGCTTCACTAGCTGCCAATGCGGAGAGATGTTACCGAAGCGGTAGCGACTCCTCCCCTTTTCAAGGGGAGGCTGGGTGGGGTGCGCAGGCGGTAAGCGCGGCTATGGTAAAATGATGAGACATTTGCCGTAATCGCACCCCCTCCAGCTCCCCCTCGGTAAGGGGGAGAGTACGTTTGGTGCGTTACCCTCTCCCTACGGAATGATATACAAACCCTCTCTTTTCCATATCTTTTGGATCAAACATATTTCTGCCATCAATAATAATTGGGTTTGCAAGAGATTTGCGGACCAATTCCCAGTCAGGGTTTTTGAACTCTTCCCATTCGGTCACAATTACCAGCGCATCGGCACCTTTTAGCGCGGCTTCTTTTGATGACATATATTCTACCTTGTCACCAAGTACTACTTTTGCTGTATGGCGAGCCTGCGGGTCGTATGCCTGAATAATTGCCCCATCTTTATGGAGGCGTTCTATTATAGTTATAGATGGCGCATTTCGCATATCGTCGGTATCTGCTTTAAATGCCAACCCCCAGAGCGCAATTGTTTTGCCTTTTGTTACCCACAGCGCTTGTTCTATTTTTTGAATAAAGAGTTCTCGCATTTCGGAATTTATCTTCTCTACCTCTTTCAACAAATCAAATTTATATCCGAGGTCTTCTGCAATGGTTATGAATGCAGATACGTCTTTCGGGAAACATGAACCACCGTACCCAATACCTGCGTTCAAAAATGATCTACCGATGCGTTTATCGAGCCCCATTCCATATGTTACTTGGTCGATGTTTGCGTTCGATAGTTCACAAATGCGAGCTAAGGAATTAGCGAATGAAATTTTCATTGCTAAGAACGAATTGCTTGCATGCTTAATGAGTTCTGCACTATTAATATTTGTTTCTATAAATGGAGCTTTTACGGGAGCATAAATTTCTCGCATGATTTTTGCAGCGCGTTCATTCTCTACACCCACTACAATGCGATCCGGATTCATGAAATCATCAATTGCAGAACCTTCTCGCAAAAATTCCGGATTGCTCACCACGTCAAAATCGATGTTGTGCTTGTTGTATTGCTTGATTGTTTGTTGTACTCGTTCCCCAGTCTTTACCGGTACGGTGCTTTTATCTACTACTACCTTATATGAGTCAGCTGCTTCTGCAATTTCTCGCGCAGCTCCTGCTACGTATGATAAATCGGCTTTGCCGTTTGCTTGTGGGGGAGTGTTTACGGCGATAAAGATGACCGTAGATTCTTTTACTGCCTTTGCAAGACTTGTAGTGAACGTGAGTCTTCCTGCAGCCACATTTTTCTTTACCAATTCTTCAAGGCCCGGTTCATAGATGGGGATATGTCCATCTTTTAACTTATTAATTTTTGATTCGTTGTTATCCACAAGAATTACCTTGTGACCAATTTCTGCGAGGCATGTGCCTGATACGAGGCCTACGTACCCTGCTCCTATAAATGCTAATGAATGTGACGGTGTTGAATGTGACATACGCTCTTTATACATAATTTTGGTATACTTTGTCTATGCCGTTTCGTCACATGTTTATAACGCACATCCGCCATCAACTCAAAGAGCTGTATATATCGATTGGAATTTTTTCGTTTGCCTCTTCTTTGATTACGATTTTTGAGCCTTTATTTTTCTATCAACAAGGCTTTCCTATATGGGCTATCGCACTCTATTATGCAATTCATTACGCTTTGTATGTTGTGTTGTTACCGTATGGAGGTAAGATAGCGTCGCGCTATGGATTGGAAAGATCTATTGTATTCTCACTTCCATTTTTTATATTGTATTTTGTTTCCTTGGCTGCTATTCCAACCGTCCCGCTTGCAGTGGTGGGTGCTCTTGCCTTTTTAACACTATTTAAAATACTGTACTGGCCGGCATACTATGCGATATTTGCCAGATTTTCAGATGCGAAAAATAGAGGTACAGAACTTTCTTGGCTTGGAGTATTCCACTACGGGGCAACTATAGGGGGCCCGGCTATTGGAGGGTTTATTGCAACGCTGTGGGGGTTTCCTGCGCTGTTTTTGGCAGCGGGTGTACTCGTGTTGTTCTCTGGCATTCCACTAATCGCAGTAAAGCAGGTATTTCGGAAATCTGATTTTGCGTATTCGGGCCCGTGGCAGATGATATCTCGCATGGAATATCGAAAAACATTTGTTGCAACAATTGGGTGGGGAGAAAATTTGATCGACGTAGTATTTTGGCCACTGTATCTGTTTCTTATATTAGGAAATCTGGATTCCATAGGAATATATTTGTCACTTTCGCTTGTTGTAATGTCGCTCATTGGTTTTTTTATTGGAAATCGTACACAGCAAAGCAAGAAAGAAACCGTGCTTCGTACATACCTGCCGTTTATGGCCATAAACTATATTTTTAGAATATTCGCGGTAACTCCCCTTAGAATTATATTTACAGATAGTATTGCTAGAGTTTCTTTTGTAGGCGTAATGTTGCCGATGATGTACAAAATATATTCGCAGGCCAAGAGCACAAAGTCTCTTGAATTTATGGTAGCGTTTGAGATTGTTCTTGCACTTGCAAAGGCTGGCACGGCGATTATTATCGCAGTTTTCTTTATGTTGCTGCCGATACAAACTGCGTTTATCGCAACGTTCATTTTGGCAATGGTGCTGTCGCTGTTTTACGCACGGGTGTAGGGGGAGAGATTTCTCCCCCTCGTATGAGGGGGAGCACCCAAGCCGTGAGGCTGGGGAGGGGGTCGCCTCGCGCAACGCGTTGACCCCACCCCTGCCTGCTGGCAGGCGCCTCCCCTCATATGAGGGGAGGAAATCCACTATATCTTTATTACACCACGTACCTGCCTTATCAACTTATCCGTCTCCAGCGAAGCTAAAATTTCTTCTACCGAAAAGTCTCGTTCGTCTTTTCTAAGAATATCTTCTAAAAAGTCTTCCAGTATTTCTTTTTTTACCTCTTTCTTTTCCTCTGCCAACAAAAAGCGCAGAGCCTTTGCTCTATATGAGCGAAACGAGCCGGTAAACTTGCTCTGTTTTGCATAATGACGACTGTTTCGGTTGATTTTTTTATCTTTTAAAACCATGGCTCCGTAATCAAATAATGCCCAGTGCCAATTAGCAGGGTCGCTTTTTGGTACTGACTTTTTTGCTATTTCCAGTATTTCTGAATCAGGAATATCTTTTTTGTCTGCAAAAAAGAAGTGCAAATATACCCGTCGTATATTTGTATCTATAAATGCGTCAGTATTTTTAAATGCAAAGCATGCAATAGCCCCTGCGGTATATGGGCCAATCCCGGGGAGTGTAAGGAGGGTTGGAATGTCTTTGGGGAATTTGCCATTATGGTTCTTCAAGATTTCTTTACAAGCTTCTTTTAAAAACCGCGCCCTTCTCCAGTATCCTAATCCAGACCATATGGCCAGTAGTTCTGCATCTTTGCAGTTCGCCAGTGTTTGTATATCTGGAAATGCACGCAAAAATTCTTTGTATTTAGGGAGAACGCGGCTAACTTGCGTTTGTTGGAGCATTATTTCAGAAACCATGATGCGGTATGGGTTTTTCGTCTTCCGCCATGGCAAATCTCGCTTATTCTTTTTATACCAAGCAAGTATAGTCTTTTGAAACTTCGGAATAGTCATGGTTGAAATGCTAACATCATTTTGCTGTGATATAATAGATATATGAAAAAGAAGGTGACGAATAGCAACAAGCCCGTAACACAGCATGACATGGAATTGCTCGGTGGGCATTTATCGTCGAGGATAGATGAGGTCGAGGAAAGCGTTAAAGAAGAAATAGTTGGTGTTAAAGACGAGATAGTTGGCATTAATGAAAGACTTGATAGCGCAGAAGAAGAAATGGCCAGTCATCGGAAAATTCTAGAATCTATATTAAACGTTGTTCGATCTATAGATGCGCGCTACCTGGAAACCAAGGATCATCCTGTCATATTGAAAAATCACGAAAAACGAATTTCGGATACAGAAGTCCAGATTCGTATGATGCGACGGTAGTTGCTGTTGCCCAATAATCTATATACTTATAGAGTGTACTGAAAGCCGAAGTGGCGGAATTGGCATACGCGACGGACTCAAAATCCGTTGGTCGCAAGACCTTGAGGGTTCAAGTCCCTCCTTCGGCACTTTTTAGCCCTGTTCATAACTAGCGGTTGTACGGCGCTGCGTATGGGCATATGCTTAACGTATTGTATGTCAGAAACACTCGCCGTCGTAAATCAAAAAGGGGGAGTGGGGAAGACAACTACCAGTGTGAACCTGGGAAGTTACCTCGCTGAGTCTGGAAAATCCGTTCTTCTGGTGGATTTAGACCCACAGGCAAACGCAAGCGCTGGGGTTGGAATACGAGTACCGGAGGGTGTACCGAGCCTGTATGAACTACTCGCTGGAAGCGCGACTATAGAAAATGTTATTCAACCTACAAACATAGAACGATTTAATATTATTCCATCTACCCCCGATTTGGCAGGAGCAGCCATGGAACTAATGGACGAGCCGTATCGAGAGTTTCGTCTGCGCAGAGCGCTCAAGGCAGTAAAAGATAATTACGATTTTATTTTAATTGATTGCCCGCCAAGCTTGGGACTTCTTACTATTAACGGGCTTGCAGCAGCAGATAGATTGCTTATCCCCGTGCAGTGCGAGTTCTATGCACTAGAAGGGCTGCATCAATTACTAACAACGGTTGATTTAGTACGAAAGCATTTGAACCCACGGCTGCAAGTATTGGGGGCCGTGCTTACCATGTTTGACCGCAGAACGGCGCTTTCGAGAAAAGTAGTTCGGGAAGTTCGAAAAACATTCCCCGGGCACGTATTTGAAAGTATTATTCCTCGAAATACGGAACTCGCAGAAGCGCCAAGTACGGGGAAAACCATTTTGGAGTATGATAGGATGTCTCCAGGAGCACGAGCGTACGAATATCTGTCAGAAGAACTATTGAATCTCTATTCTTAAATCATTAACCTTTACACTATGGGACTTGGACGTGGATTAGCATCACTTATATCAGGGCGAGATACGGAAGTATCCGCAGATGATGTATTAGAACAAATAGATAGCATGGAATTTGAAACAGATTCTGTTCCAGCGCCAGTAAAGCCATTGGTGACTATGTTGCGTGTTGATCAGGAACAGGACGTAGAAGAAGAAAATAATGACGAGGATATTGAAGAAGTAGAACCAACTCCGATTGCAGTTGAGTCAGAAGAAGAATTAGAACCAGAATCACTAGAAGAGCTTCCGAAAGAAGAAGAGATAGTTGCCACGCCGATTGTACAAGAAGCTATGTCTAAAATGGAAAAAATAAAAGGCGATGCGTGGGATCAGCACGAAGATTCTGTGCAACATATTGCATTGGATGATATTTCTATTAATCCATTGCAGCCAAGACGTTCATTTGATCCAAGAGAGTTAGAAGATCTGCAAGAATCTATCGCACAAAACGGAATACTGCAGCCGCTCGTTGTTGCTCGTCTGGAGAATGGAACATATGAACTTATAGCCGGAGAGCGCAGGTTGCGAGCTGCGAGAGCGCTTCGATGGGATAAAGTTCCTTGCGTAGTGCGTCGCGATGTAAAATCAGACCAGTCTAGATTGGTGTATGCGCTGATTGAAAATATTCAGCGTGAGAATTTAAACCCAATTGAAGAAGCATTGGCATATAACCAACTAAATAAAGACTTTGGATTAACTCACGAAGAAATTGGTGCGCGCATGGGAAAGAGCAGAGTAGGTGTTACCAACATTGTTCGAGTGCTTCAATTGCCACAAGAAATTCAGCGCGGGTTAGTTGAAGGAAAAATTACCATGGGTCATGCAAAAGCAATTCTCATGATTCCTGATGAAGAAAAGCAAATTCGATTTTACAATCACCTTGTGGAAGAAGGGCTGACGGTGCGCAAAGCAGAAATTAGAGCACGAAGAATTCAGCGAGCAATGAATATTGATGATCCAAGACGAATGGTAAATAGAGTGAAGAAAGATCCACTTTCATTAAAATACGGCCCTGCACTCGAAGACAGGTGGGGTTTTCATTCTTCTGTGCGATACGAAGTAGACCGGCATGTGTTTGAGGTAGTGTTTCGGGCAACCAGCGAAGAAGAATTGGACCAGTTAACGGGAAGGCTTCTTGGAAAATACGAATTGCCGGGGCAGGATTTGGAAAAAGACCTCGTGGGCGAGTAGAGCAGTCGTTCCCCTCTACCCATATGGGGGAGAGGGGAATTCTGACTACTCTTCCTCGTTATCTTTCTTAAATCCGCAGCCTTTGGCGCTGCATCTAAGGGTATTTTTTGCGCCATAGACTAACATGCTCTCGCACTGCGGACATTTTTCTCCTGTTGGTTTGCTCCAATACGCATTTTTACATTCGGGATACTGGTTACATGCGTAAAACATTTTTCCTCTGCGAGATTTTTTCTCAATAATTTTTCCTTTACCGCATGCAATACAATCAACACCTGTTTCCTTAACAATTGGCGTTATATGTTTGCAGTCGGGGTAGCCTGAGCATCCAAGAAATGCTCCA
>CAYIHP010000001.1:0-19304 GCA_964363175.1 uncultured Candidatus Saccharibacteria bacterium | reverse complement strand
ATGGTTTTCCGCAATCGGGGCATTCTTTTCCGGAGTGTTCTTCTTCCATTTTTTTCTCATCTCCGAGGGGCTCCGTGAATTTGCAATCCGGGTATTTGCTGCACGCTTTGAATTTGCCGAGTCGACCAAGTTTAATTATGAGCGGGCTCGAGCATTTCGGGCAGGTTTCATTGGTTGCTTGTTCCGTGATGTCAGATTTTTTTAATTCTTTATCTTTTGTTTTTATTAACGCATGAAACGGATCGTAAAATTCTTTCATAACTGGTTGCCATTCCTTGCTACCAGATGCTACATCATCTAAACTACTTTCCATATTTGCCGTAAAATCAACATCCACAATATTTGGGAAATGTTCCGTAAGTACGCTATTTACCAGTGTTCCAATTTCTGTAGGAGCTAATCGTTTCTCATCATTTTTTACTACATATTCTCGCTTTTGAATTACATCTATTGTTGGAGCATACGTACTTGGTCTTCCAATTCCGCGCTCTTCCAGCGCTTTTACCAGCGTTGCTTCGGAATACCTAGCAGGAGCCTGTGTAAAGTGTTGTTCGTTTTGCAGTTTTACAAGATCTAATACATCGGCCGCGGCAAGCTCCGGTAATACAGTTTCTTCAAATGCTGCTTTTTCTCCAAGCGCTTTTACAAAACCGTCGAAAATAACGGAAGTGCCATTTGCTTTAAATACACAGTTTTTAGCTGTAATATCTATCGTTGTTTGATGCAAGAGAGCATCTGCCATTTGAGATGCAATCATGCGTTGCCAAATTAATCGATAGAGTTTCAGTTGCGTTGTGTCTAGTTCTGCTGCCAAGCTTTCTGGGGATTTTTCTGGGTCGGACGGACGTATAGCTTCGTGAGCTTCTTGCGCACCTTTTGATTTCTTTGTGAATACTCTTGGTGTAGCAATTGTGTAATCTTGCCCAAACATGCTCTTTATTGCTCTTGTAGCGGCCGCTGTGGCCTCTCCCGAGAGATTTAATGAATCGGTGCGCATGTACGTGATAAATCCATTCTCGTACAAACCTTGCGCAATCATCATTGTTCGTTTGCTTGAAAACCCAAGTTGATTAAACGCTGCTTGTTGGAGTGTGCTCGTGGTAAATGGAGCAGGTGCGCTTCGTTTTCGTTCTTTCTTTGTGATGTTCAAAATTGTATACGTTGCCCCTTCCAAATTTTTCAAAATATCTTGCACACTTTCTTTATTTGCTATTCCGAGTTTCGTAATTGCCTTGCCATCTATTAATTTCAAGCTCGCAGTAAATTCTTGCTTGCCCGCCGTCTTGTCCGCCGAAGCCTTGGCGGAGGTGGAAGCTTTGGCGGAGGAGGGTGTGACCACTGCATCAATGCTCCAGTATTCTTGTGCTACAAACTTTTTTATTTCTTCTTCGCGTTCAACTATTAATCGCACCGCAACAGATTGTACTCGTCCGGCAGAAAGCCCACGCCGCACTTTATTCCAAAGGAGAGGAGATAATTCATACCCCACTAATCGATCAAGCACACGTCTAGCTTGCTGAGCATCTACTAAATTTTGGTCAATTTGTCTTGGGTTTTGAACTGCTTTTGTAATGGCTGATTTTGTAATTTCCGTAAACGTGATTCGCTTTGCTTTTTCTGGCGCTGTTCCAAGTACTTGTAACAAATGCCAGGCAATTGCTTCTCCTTCTCTATCTTCGTCAGTTGCGAAATATACGATGTCTGCTTTTTTCGCAGCTGCTTTTAAGTCTGCAATGCGTTCTTTTGCTTTATCCGGGATTATGTAGCTTGGTGCAAATCCTTTTTTTACATCAACGCCAATTTTAGACTTCGGAAGATCTCGCACATGACCGTAACTGCTTTTCACAACAAAATCTTTTCCAAGATATTTTTGGATTGTTTTTGCTTTTGCTGGGGATTCTACGATGACGAGATGTTTCATAAGGTAATACGTGGAGTAAAGCGCGAATAATTGGTTGAGTCAAGCGGGAGTCGAATTTCTCCCCCTCATATGAGGGGGAGTGAGAGGGGGTCGTACTTGCGTCGCCCAGCGCACCCCCACCCCGCCTCTTGGCGGGTGCTCCCCCTTATCCAAGGGGGAGAAATATTCTCATGTCTTCACATATTTCATTCCGCCCATATGCGTAACCACGCCAATCATTTCAAGTTCCAGAAGTGCAGCAGATACATCCGCAACACTACTATTTGCTGCGAGTGCGATATCATCTATATATATCGGCGAAGATGAAAGAACGGATACTATAATTTGCAAATCTTCGCGAAGCGGCTCGCGTTGCAGGTCCTCAGATTTTCCTTCTTCTATTTCAAATAGCGAAAGAATATCAGTGCTTTCTAATATCGGCTGCGCCCCATCTCGAATTAACATATTGGTTCCTTCACAAGAAGCATCAGTTATCGGCCCGGGGACTGACAGTACTTCGCGGTTACTTTCCAGTGCTAGCCTGGCAGTAATAAGAGACCCAGATCGTTTTGCTGCTTGCATAATAAGCGTTGCTTTGCATAGTCCCGCGATAATTCTGTTTCGCGCAGGAAAATGTCCGAGGAACGGCGTAGTGCCTGGTTTGTATTCGGAAATAATAAGTCCTCCTGCTTTTAATATTTCTTGTGCGAGCGTTTTATTTCCTCTTGGGTACAGTGACGCATCATCTACCCCGCTTCCAAGTACTGCAATTGTTGGCGCGCCTTGTTCGATACAAATGCGATGCGCAATGCTATCTATGCCATAGGCCATACCAGATACAATAATAACGCCAGAACGAACGCACGGCGGTAATAATTTTTGTGCTGCTTGCCGGCCGTACATGCTTGCTTTTCTACTGCCGACAACTGCCAGTACATGCGGCCGATTAAGTAAAGAAATATCGCCGCGATAATATAACTGTTCCGGTGGTTTTGTGATTTGTGTGAGCAGTTGAGGATACGCGTCGTCATCTAGAGTAGTTATCTTGATATCATCGGGCATAATTAAGCGTAATTATACTATAAAAATCCGCGGAGCTTTTTTATTGCAACACACCTATAAAATCATCAATCAACTCCGGGGTTATTGCATCTGTGCTCCAACTTAATGTTGTATTGCGGGCTTGCCATATGGATGGCGAGTTGTTTGTATTTTTTATATTTGATAATTTCTGAAGCGTTCTTACGGGATCTTTGGCAACAATTTCTATTTTTACGTACGGGTCTTCGTCGCTCGGCGAGATGGTGCTGCTCGTTATTTTTGTGATTCCATTTTTTGTTGCGAGTAGCTCAAGAGAAATCATGCGGATAATATTTTCCACTTCTTGTGGAAATGTGCCGTATGATTCTTGCATGCGTTGTTTTTTGGTAGTGATGTCTTGAATATCTTTTGCGCGAGATAAGCGAACGTACCAAGAAGTTCTATCATCTGGATTTTCTATATAACTAGATGGAATAAATGCAGGCAGAAGAATGTGGATATTTGCTTTTACCTCTTCTGCGCGCCCATCCACCATATCAAGATACAACTGCATTCCCACTTCATGTGCGCTACCGCTCTGTGCTGCGCCCAACATGTTGCCGGCGCCGCGCATTTCCAAATCTCGCCTTGCAATATCCCACCCAGAGCCTACTCGGGAAGCTTCAGTGAGCGCAGTTAGACGCAGGCGTTGGAGGGGGGTTAATTTGTCTTGCGAATACAATAAATACGCATACCCTTGGCGGCTTCGCCTCCCGATTCTGCCACGAAGTTGATACAATTGCCCGAGTCCAAAATGTGCTGCGTTCCAGATAATCATGGTGTTTACGTTTGGAAGGTCAAGGCCATTTTCAATAATACTGGAGGAAATTAATATATCTACTTTTTTTGTATCAAATTCGTGAATAATGTGACTGAGAGTTTCATCCGGCAACTGCGCATGTGCAATTGCCGTTTTTGCATTCGGTAGTAGTGCTAAAATAATTTCTTGTATCATCGATAAGTTGCGAATTTTCGGAGATACTACATACACTTGGCCGTCTCGTGCAAGTTCTTTTTCTATTGCTTGTTTAATTACTTCGTTATTTTCTTTTTGTACTATAGTCTCTATGTCTTTCCTGCCCTGAGGAGCTGTTGCAATAATAGAGAGTGCGCGAAGACCAGAGAGTGCCATAGAAAGTGTTCTGGGTATTGGAGTTGCAGAAAGCGAGAGTATGTCGATGCTTGCGCGCATTTTTTTTAGGTGTTCTTTTTGCCCAACGCCGAAGCGTTGCTCTTCATCTATTATAAGCAGCCCAAGATTAGTCCACGGTATTGATTCTGAAAGAAGCCCGTGTGTTCCTATAATAATAACGGGCTGTTTTTCGGCTAGTGCTTTTTTTGCACGAGCTATTTCTTTCTTTGTTGAAAAACGTGAAATTAAAAATATATGTTCTGAAATATCTGTAAGCCTATTTCTAAATGTATCTACGTGTTGCTGAACTAATAGTGTAGTTGGCGCAAGCAGGGCCACTTGTTTCCCGTTACTGAATGCATGCATTGCGGCGCGAATTGCCAGTTCCGTTTTTCCAAACCCAACGTCTCCGACTATCAGCCTGTCCATTGGAGTGGGTGATGTTAAATCTCCCCGTACTTCTTCCCACACTTGTTTTTGATCAGGTGTGAGTTCAAACCCGAATGTTGATTCTAGTTTTGATTCAATATCTTGATGAATTACGTACGAGTTTCGTGTTGCCAACTTTCTTTGTTTTGCAATTTCTAACAGTTCCTTTGCAAATGCGGCAGCATCTGCTTGGGCTTTGCGTTTTGTTTTACTCCACAGTGTTCCGCCTAGTGCATATATTGCGGGAGAACTATCTCCTATATACGGAGACACTTTATGTGCAAATGGAACGGGCACTGCAATACTGTCTCCGCCTGCGTATCTAATAATTAAATATTCGGATTCTTCTGATCCTATTTTTCTTCGCTCTAAGCCTTCAAAAATTCCAATACCGTGATCTGCGTGTACTGCTGGTTTCCCGGGAACAAGACGCCCAATTAATTCTAGGGCTCGTTCAACGGATACTGGGGACGAGGTTGATGGTTTTATGATTTGCTTTTTTATGAGTGCATATGTTTTGAGAATACTAGATAGCAACACTTGTTCTGCAGGGAACGCGAGCGGGTAAATAGTTGTTGTAAGTAAAACTTCTTTTTTGCGTTCTTTTTGTTGAATGATGCGATCAACTGTGCTTCCAAAAAAAGAAATCGTGACAGAACCTTGCGTTAATGGATGTATAAGGGTCAATTCATCGCCTTGTATAAAAAACCCAGGGTCAGCAATTTTAGATGAATGTCTGATATACCCGCGTTTTACAAGAAGTGAGGAAAGCTCAGATATTTGCAGCTTCTCACCTTGCGAAACAGAAAAAGTGAGCTTGCGGTATGCATCTTTGCTGGGTACGTTTGATTGTAAGAGCTCTTGTGTGACCGCAAACGTTGCTTCTGGTATGCCTGCGAGGAGGGCATGATACGCACAAGATAGGGCAGTGACTATAATGCCTTCTTGCTCTTGCTGAGAAAGATTATAGGCGATCTCGTGAGTGGTAGTTGACATAGTATATAGTAGTACTGTAAATTCATAGGTCAATCAACTATGGAATATATACAAGAGCTTACGAACTTAGGGTTAAAAGATAAGGAGGCCTCTGTGTATCTCTCGTGCTTAGAGCTTGGCCCATCTCCTGTGCAGCCGATAGCTCGGAAAGCAAAAGTGGTTCGCGCTACTACGTATGTAATTTTAGAGTCCTTAATGAACATGGGGTTGGTGACGAAATTTAAAGAAGGGAAGAAGACGCTATTTTCTGCAGAAACTCCTCGACAACTTTTAAGGCTTCTAGAAAAACAAGAAGAAGTGATTCAAGAAAAACAGCACGACCTAGATTTGATTTTGCCGCAACTCCAGATGCTGACCAAAGCCACGGGCGATAAGCCATCAGTGAGGTATTTTGAAGGAAAAGAAGGCTTAATTGCAATGCGGCGAGAGATTGTGATGCATTCAAGTGCCGGCGATAGAATATATAACTTCACTCCAGCAGATCATTTAACGAGTGTATTTCCTGATTCGCAAGATACGTTTGTTTCACAAAGAATTGCAAAACGAATATTTGCAAAAACATTGTTCACCACTACGTCAGAGTTAGTAAAAAAGCGATGGCTTACTATTAACATTAATGAATTAAACGAACGACGCTTTATTTCTCCAGAAAAGTTCCCAGTGCCCGCAGGGATGACGTTGTATCAAAACCATATTGCTATTGGTTCTTTCACTGGGAAACTATTTGGAGTTGTTATTGAAAGTCAGCAAATGGTAAATATGATGCGTGCATTGTTCGAGCTTGCGTGGGAAGGTGCAGAAACTCTTGACACTATAGAATAATAAGCTCAGACTGGGAAGTATTACGGGAACGTGTACCGTAGTCACTTACCTCGCATTGCACAGTGCAATGATGAATTAGGTAAGCGCGACGCTCATTCAATAAGCGTCACAGTAGTCCCGTCCTGTTAGGAGGAGGATATGAAATGGGAGGATAGCATTCTTCCATATGCAATCTCACCTTCCATGGATGGTGAGATTGCATGACGCATCGAAGTTATGAAGTGTAGTTCGAGGAATGATAGACGGGTCGATTGTGACCATCTGCTTTCTTCGAAGTACCGTTGTGGTTAAAACAAGCGCGACTTGTTCAATCACTACAACCGCCCGGTTTCCCCTTTGGGATTCCGGGTGTTTTTCTTTTTTATTTGACTTTTATTTGATCGGCGCAGTATGGTTAAAGGTCAGTTCTTTTATCGTCTTTAGTGTTCCGTTTCAGCGAGTTGACCAATTGGAATCACCCCCTCCAAGATTTCAATCAGGAGCTCGCTGGCGGAACACTTCAGAGGATAGTAAAGTAAATACATGAAGGAATTTTTGTTATTTGGTTTAGGAAATCCTGGCGGAGATTTTTCGCATACACGCCATAACCTTGGTATAGATATGCTTATAAAGTGGATAGAGTATATGCGCGCGCAGGGCGCAACGGTTTCGAATTGGAAGACGCATGAAAAATTTCATGCACGTGTGTGTGAAATTGTTTTCAATGAGACTACGGTCGTAATACTGGATCCGATTATCTTTATGAATGAACTAGGAAAAGTTCTGCACGGCTATCTTCGGTATCATCCACTAGAACGGGAACACATGCTGGTGGTGTATGACGATTTAGAACTTGCACTTGGTGAAATAAAATTTCAGGCAAGTGGGAGCGCTCATGGGCATAACGGGATGCGATCTGTGCATGAATACATGGGTGATACAAATGTCCCGCAACTGCGCATTGGAATCGGTCGCCCCGCAGATGTAACACCGATAGACAAATTTGTATTGTCTACGTTTACGCCGGATGAAAAAAGAATTTTGGAAGAGAAAGAAGTGGGGATTATGAAGAAGATAACGGAACGTGTCATCCCGGCCTCCGAGCCGGGATCCAGACAATAATTAGTTTACGTGGATTCCGGGTCACGGCCCGGAATGACAATTTAATCCGCCGCGTCTTTTCCTAAAACTATCAGTATATCCGCAGTTGTTTTTGCTTCACTTGCAGGGATGTCTGTTTCTGAAGTAGCTGTAAGAGAAGATGCTATCGCCTCAGCATCATCTGCTTGTGTAACTTTAGGTGCGTAGACTTTTGTCTTTTCGATATCTTTTGATGCCGCATTTCCTGTTGCAACTATTTTATATCCCTTTTTTGTAAATTCGTCAGCAATCTTTTTTGCGAGCCCGTTTACATTTGTACCGTTTCGTATTTCAAGTGTTGGTTTTACCGTTGCTTGCGGCGATGTACTCGCAGTAGGAGATGTGCTTGGCGATGCACTTGGCGACGGAGACGGATTTTCTGAGGAATTATCTGTTACTATTTTGCCAACATCTTCAGAGAACATGTTTTTTGCCATTGCTTGAATTTCTGAGTAATCTCCTGTTCGTGTTTTTAATATTGAAGCTGGTTCTCCGCCCAACACTACCGTATCTCCTACAAGTACTCCGTGCGGACCCGTTGTAAGGACTACTGATTTGATCGCATTAGTATCTAATTGGCGTGCAATTTCAAAAAAGCGTTTCATTTCCCATGTTTGCATGCTTGTTCGAATATCCTCGGAAATAGAGTTAATAATTCCGTTGATGGCAGAAAAGTCCAACGCAGTATTTACGGAAAATACTTTATGCAACATTGCAATGAGTACTTGTTGTTGACGTGCTGCACGTTTAAAGTCTCCACCCTCTGGGCCCTCAACGTACCTTGCGCGCACATACGCAAGTGCTCTGTCTCCGTTCATTGTTTCTGTGCCGGTAGGGAATGCTATTTTGTGGAAGTAATCTGTAAAACCATTTTCAATATGAATATTTACTCCGCCTACTGCCTCAACAATTTTCTTAAACGCAGTAAAGTCAACGCGTGCAAAGTAGTGAATGGAAAGTCCTGTTATTTCTTCAACTTTTTTTTCTAAGAGTTCTGGCCCATTATTTTTCTTTTGTGATTCTCCATATGCATGTACGGCATTAATTTTTGAATAGAATTGCTGCCCTGGAACTTGGACGTATAAATCTCGCGGGATAGAAAGTAGCGCAACTTTATGTGTGTCTTTTTGAATTGACGCAACCATAATGGTGTCTGCGAGATTTTCACCTGAATGCCCCTCACCGCCCACTGCGAGAAGAAGAATATTTATTTGCCCCTCTTTTTCACCCTGTAATTCATTACCTGATTTAAATAAAAGGTCTGAAAGTTGGCCTAAAATAGACTGTTTTACGGTACTGATGCTATTTCCTGCTGCAAGAATTTTGTATCCAAAAACGCCAGCCATAAAAAGACCGCCAATAAAGATAACAAGTGACAATAATCGAAACGTGCGGAAACGTGTAGAATGTTTTTTCTTTGGAGGTATGGCAATATTGTGCCTTTGGCGTACTTGTGCAAGCGCCCGTTTTTCGGCGTTTAAGTTCTCGCTATTTACATCGTTCATTATCATGCAAATAGTATATAAAACTTGCCAAATGTGCAATATCATCCGTACAATGAAAGCTATGGAAGAAATAAAACGTGAGAGAGAGTCTTTCGGAGTCGGACTTAGCCTATTTTTTTGGGAACTACTCAAGGCTTTTATTCTCGCAATGGTAATCATTGTTCCTATTCGGTATTTTGTAGTTCAGCCATTTTTTGTGCGAGGTTCTTCAATGGAGCCAAACTTTCATGACGGAGAATATCTTGTAATAGACCAGTTATCGTACCATTTTCGAGAACCAAAAAGAGGTGAGGTTATTGTATTTCGATATCCACAAGATCACGCGAAGTTTTTCATAAAACGAGTCGTAGGGCTTCCTGGCGAAGATGTGCAGATACATGACGGACAAGTAATTGTGACAAACAGCGCGTATCCTGGCGGCGCAATGATAGATGAGATGAAGTATCTTGCCCCGGATATACGCACGGGCGGGCAAATTAATGTGCATATAAACAGCGGAGAGTACTTTTTACTTGGAGATAACAGGCCTGCGAGCTCTGACTCGAGGACCTGGGGGGTAGTTCGTGGCGATGAAGTAATTGGCAGAGCTTGGATCAGGTTATGGCCCTTAGACCGCATCTTACTTTTTTACCCAACATCTCCACGCCTTATAACAGCAGCTTGATTTTTTTCTATTTACCCGTATACTGAGCTTCCATATGGCTGTTACTAAAAAGAAAAAAGATTCAATAAGCGTTGATTTTCCGCTCCGCAGTCCGCGCGGAACTACAGACTTGCTGCCTTCTGATCAAAAATATTGGGAATACGTAATAGAGAATGCAAAATCATTTTTGCGTGGCTGGCATTTTCAACAAATTGAAACTCCAACGTTTGAGGATATCAATCTATTTACTCGCGGAATAGGAGATGATACCGATATTGTCCAAAAAGAATTGTTTGAGGTGAAGTCTCGGGGCAAAGGTTCTCATTATGCGCTCAGGCCCGAAGGTACTGCTTCTATGATTCGCTCCTATGTTGAACACGGAATGAGAAGCTGGCCACGACCAGTAAAATTATTTATGCTTGGCTCTTTTTTCCGGTATGAGCGTCCCCAAGCAGGCAGACTTCGTGAGTTTCATCAGGTAGATATGGAAGTTATTGGTTCTGCTTCACCAATTACTGATGTTCAGGTTATTTATGTGTTGCATCAATTTTTCAAACACTTAGGTTTGGAAGATTTTATTGTGCTCATTAATACGCTTGGTGAACCTGGGGAACGTGTGGCATATATTGCCTTATTAAAGGATCATTATAAGAGAAATCGACAAAAATTATGTCGCGATTGCAAAGAGCGATTAGTATCTAATCCACTTCGACTCTTAGATTGTAAAGAAGAAAAATGTCAGCAAGTTGGCAACACGGCACCACGATTAATAGAACATCTTTCTGACGCTTCTAAGAAACACTTCGAATATATTCTAGGCAGCCTGCAAGAGCTTGGTGTTCCGTATGAAGTGGCGCCGTCTCTCGTTCGTGGTCTTGATTACTACACGCACACCGTATTTGAATTTGTCCCAAAATCTACTCGTGGACTTTCTCAGCAAAACACGTTCGCTGGCGGTGGGAGGTACAACAATTTAGTGAAGCAACTTGGTGGAAAAGATGCTCCAGCAATTGGTGCTGCAATTGGAATTGAACGGGTGATTGAACGAGTAAAAGAAGAAGGTATTGAGCTCCTTCTTGGTGATCAACCAAAACTTTTTATTGCGCAATTAGGGGAACAGGCAAAGCTGTTGGGCCTTAAAATAATGAAAGATTTGCGCGATGCGGATATTCCGTTTGCGGAAAGTATTGATCGTGATGGAATGCAGCCACAGCTTCGCATGGCCGACAGGCTAAAAGTGCAGTGGACGATTATTATTGGGCAAAAAGAAGTATTGGATCAAACGGTTATTTTGCGAAACATGGAAAGCGGCATGCAAGAAGTGATTGATCGTGATAAACTGGTAAAAGAATTAGAACGCAGACTCAATATTGTTCGACAATAAAATGAAACTATTAGAAACGTGTATATTTTGCAACATCATCAACGGAACCGTTTCCGCAGATATTTTATTTGATGGAGGAGATACGCTTTTTTTTAACGACATTCATCCAAAAGCTAGCGTGCATATTGTAGGTATACCTAAACAACACATTGAAACTCTGGATGCGATGGTTGGGGATGACCACCTCATGATGGGAAAGTTGTTGCACGATGCAGCGCATGTAGCTCGTGATGCGGGGATACTGGAATCGGGATACAGGGTCGTCACAAATGTCGGCTTGCATGCTGGTCAAGACATTCCACATCTCCACATTCATATATTAGGAGGCGAGATGCTCGGCCCAATTCGATGTACGGTATGAAGCGTTTTGCTACGTATTTTTTTGCAATTCTTACCTGGATGGCTCCAGTACTTGCGTACGCTGCGGGTTCTGGAATAGTAAAATGCGGTCCGCAACAAAACAAACTTTGTGAGCTAAAAGATTTATTTGATTTACTTATTGGCATATACAACTTTTTACTAGGGATGGCAGGCATCGTTGCGCTCGGACTTCTTATATATGGTGGTGTGCAAATGCTTTTATATTCAGTAGACGAAGAGCATGTAAAAAGGGGGAAGAGCACTATTACACAAGCACTTATTGGGCTTGCCGTTATTCTGCTCGCATACATTATTGTAAATACGCTTCTTGTTGCACTCGGGGTCTCTGACGGTCCTGGCGGATACTTTAGCGGCGCGAAGTTTTTAGGTGGGAAGTAAAGGTGCTCACATTGACTTGAGGAACTTCGTAGTGTAAGATTTTCTGTGAGGATTTATTTACAGTATTATTTTTAATAGGAGGTGTTGTTTGTGTTAGAAGCAAAAAAAAGAGATCATGAAAATTCCGAAGGATTAGTCCGTCGGTTTACTCGCATTGTTCAGCAAAGCGGAGTGTTATTGCAGGCAAAAAAAGTGAGATACCATGAACCGAAAAAAAGCAGGAACCGGATCCGGGAAGAAGCACAACGAAAAGGAGAGCTGCAAGCAGAGCGCGATAGGTTGATTAAGCTCGGAGAGATAGACGAATTTTCTTTCCCACAGAAAAAAGGAAAACGTTTTTAAGATTGTCTTTCCGCTGCGCCCCACATAGCTCTTTGAGCGACGTGGGGGCCCAGAATACATGAAAGCCCGTAGGGGCTTTTTTGTATTTCAGATATTACCTTGTATAATAAAATAATTATGGCTTCAGTTCCCCCAAATCTGCCCTTCGCCCCAACTCCAAGTAAACCAGGAGAAGGGTTTGATATTCCAGATCCATTTTCGACGCCACCGAGTGCTCAATTGCCCGTAGAAGTTGCACCAATAATTGCGACGAAGCATTCCTTAGAAAGCCGGCATGCTGCCAGATGGGTATTTGTGAGTATTGGTATTTTTATTGCCGTTGTTTCACTTGTTGCAATTATTTTTATTGGATACAACTTACTCTATACGCCCGCAGCGTCTGTTGTTTTAACGCCTTCACCAACTGCCACGGTTATTCCGGAACAAGCGCCTATTATAAACAATCAACCCGTTGTGCTTGAAACGCCGACAGGAGACACTTCTGATCTTGCGGATCCGGATAAAGATGGACTTACAAATGCAGAAGAGAGATATTACGGAACGGATATTAATAATCCGGATACTGACAACGACACATTTATTGATAGTGAAGAAGTTCGAAACGGATATAACCCACTCGATACGGGAAAGTTAGATTCAGACAATGATGGTTTTCCTGATCCTGATGAGCGTTCATTCGGAACAGATCCTACTAATCCTGATACGGATAAGGACGGCTATTCTGATGGAGAAGAAATAACTCGTGGATATAATCCGCTGATTGCATCTCCAAACGATAAGCTATAACTTACGCAGAGACATGTTCCTATTTTCAGGTTGTAAAGATTTTCCGCTTACCGAAAAAGAATTACAAAGCCTTTGGCACATGGCACGTGATAGGAGTAATATGCCAGACGATGACGTTGCCATGCGTTGCGTAAGTGCGGATGAAATACAGCGATTAAATAAGGAATATAGAAACAAGGATGCTCCCACAAATATTCTGACGTTTTCGTACGCACCAGAAGGCGAACATGATATTGCGCTTTGTTTAGAAGTTGCGCGCAGCGAAGCTCATGCTCGTGCAATTGCAATTCGTGACTATGTTGCGCTACTTGTAGTGCACGGTCTGCTCCATGTGTGTGGAATGGACCATGAAGAATCAAAAGAAAGTGAGATTACCATGCAAGAAAAAGAACGGGAAATTTTACTAGGCTGTGGATTCGTGCCAAGTGCACTTTCCGATGTATACTGAAAGCTATGCATATGAAACAGTGGCATCGTAGCAGCAGTATTTTCGAAGCTTTTTCATTTGCCCTGCGAGGCCTGCAAGCAGCATTTGTTCGAGAACTAAATGTGCGCATTCAAATACTTATAGGAACACTTGTGGTGTGCACTATGCTGTTTCTGCAATTGCCACTTTTCCATATGGCAATTCTCGTGCTTGCAATCACTATTGTTATTACCCTTGAAATGATAAACACATCAATTGAGCTCATATCAAATATGGTGCATCCAGAATTTAGTGAAACAATACGCAGTGCCAAGGACATGGCTGCCGGAGCAGTTTTGCTCGCAAGCATAGGTGCATGTATTGTAGGAGTAATGATATTATTTCCAGCAATAATTTCTTACGTATTGTCGCTATGAAAAATCCTCACACATTTATTGGCATTGATATCGGCTCGAGTTCCGTGCGCGTGATTGTAGCTCAAAAAGAAACAGGGAGTGAAGAAATAAAAATCCTTGGTGTGGGTGCGGTTGCCATGCGCGGTATGCAACGGGGTGTTATTACGGACGTGGAAGAGGCAGTTGCCGCACTTGGCGAGGCAAGAGACATGGCAGAGCGGGTATCTGGGGTTATGGTTGAAAAGGCATATGTAAGCATTAATGGTTCCCACCTTACTTCCCATAATTTGCGCGGAATTATTGCCGTAAGTCGCGCAGATGGCGAAATTACCCCAGATGACGTGGACCGTGTGATAAATGCAGCGCAGGCAATTTCTATGCCACAAAACAGAGAAATTCTGCACGTGTTGCCACAAAACTATATTGTTGATGGGCAAGAGCATATCAGTGACCCCGTGGGTATGACGGGAGTTCGACTTGAAGTGGAGGCACATGTTATTGAAGGTTCTGTGCCATTTATTAAGAATCTCACCAAGGTTGTGAACCAGGCAGGAGTTCATATCGAAGATTTTGTATTTGCACCTCTTGCGTGTGCGCTTGCAGTGCTCGATAAACGACAAAAAGAACTCGGTGTTGTGTTGGTTGATTTGGGCGCAGGTACTACGAGTATGGTTGTGTATGAAGAGCATGTGCTTTTGCACACGAGTGTATTGCCGGTAGGTATGTCACATATTACAAACGATATTGCAATTGGACTTCGAACATCTATTGAAATTGCGGAAGCGCTGAAAGTTTCTCACGGTACTGCAATCCCTACTGAAGTAAACCAAAATGAAACAATTTCTATTGAATCGCAGGACAGTGAACAAGAATCGATTTCACGACGAGAAGTTGCGAATATCATTAGTGCTCGGCTCGATGAATTACTTTCGTTTGTAGACAGAGAACTTAAATCTATTGGTCGAAGCGGCATACTTCCGGCGGGAGTTATTTTAACCGGTGGGGGAGCGCATATGGAAGGGCTAGTAGATCTTGCAAAAAAGAAACTTCGCCTTCCTGTCCGCATTGGGCGCCCAGCAATACTTGGTGGATTATCAGATGGTACGGACGAGCCAGAGTACAGTGTTGGAATTGGACTTATCCATTTTGCAATCGAGCAAGAAAGCAGGCCTTCTTTTCATACATCTATTCGTTTACCAAACATTGGCGCTACTGTTTCGAAAGTAAAAGACTGGGCAAAAACGTTTCTTCCATAGCGCTGAACACCAAGTGTGTTCGAATTGAACACCGATTTGAGTTGACATTCTTTTTTTCGTTCGTACGATAAGTAGTATATGCCACTTAAGAGGCCAACTATTGAAAACGTAGCGAACATCAAAGTCGTTGGTATTGGCGGTGGCGGAAATGCTGCACTCAACAGAATGATCCAAGCAAATATCAAAGGTGTTGAGTTTATTGCAGTTAATACTGATGCACAAGCATTACATTATTCTGGAGCACCAACAAAACTTCACATTGGGCAAACAGTAACCAGGGGACTAGGAGCAGGCATGAACCCGGCACTGGGGCAACAAGCAGCAGAAGAAAGTCGAGAAGAAATTTATGAACTTCTGAAAGGTTCCGATATGGTGTTTACTGCTGGTGGTTTTGGTGGAGGAACGGCTACAGGAGCACTTCCGGTAGTTTCTGAAATTGCTCGCGAAGTGGGCGCGCTTACGGTGGCTATTGTCACTAAGCCGTTTTCTTTTGAGGGGCAGCAACGCATGACGCTTGCGGAAGAAGCTCTTGTGGAATTGCAGAGCCGAGCAGATGCTTCTGTAGTAATTCCAAACGATAGACTCCTCCAAATTATCGATAAAAAAACGAGCCTCATTGATGCATTTCGAGTGGTTGATGATGTGCTCCGCCAAGGAGTGCAGGGTATTTCAGATTTAATTACGCATCATGGGATGGTGAACGTAGACTTTGCAGATATTAAAGCTATTATGCAAAATGCAGGGTCTGCGCTCATGGGAATAGGTCGAGCTTCTGGCGAAAATCGTGCCGTTGAAGCAGCGCGAGCAGCAATTGATAGCCCAATGCTTGATATTACGATTGATGGAGCAAAGGGAATTGTATTTAATATTACTGCCGGGCCGGATTTGCGTATGTATGAAGTAGAAGCAGTAGCAAGAACAATCACAGAACACGCTGATCCGCATGCAAAAGTTATTTTCGGGGCTGTTATGGATTCCGACCAGGTAGAAGAGGGTGAGATGAAAATTACCGTGGTAGCAACCGGGTTTGATAAGCCACAAAATATGATCAGGCCAAGTCAAAATGCTGCGTACATGCCAATGCAACATATGCCGCCAAGGGGTGTCGTAATGCAAGAACCCATGCAACCTCAAGAACAACCTCGACAATCGCAGCCACTTCGTTCGCCCTATGGTCAAAGTATGTCTCCGATGAATAGGCAAAATACGATACCGCAAAAATTCGGCAACGTGGAGGAAGAAGATTTGGAAGTGCCTACGTTCATTCGCCGAAAAATGAGAGAACGCAGACAAAACCAGACTGAAGAACCTCTCGAGTAAATTTTACATAGTGTACCCTTATAGGGTATGCGACAAAATATTGCGCTTCTTGTATGTAGCTGGATTGTTGGAATTATAGTTGGCGTTTTATGCGCGTAAACATACCAATTGCCACAGCATGTGTGGCTTTATTTTTACTTGGCTATTTGTATGGCGCACACAAAGACGTTTCGGAAGCGAAAAATTGTGAAGTGTCTGAAAAAAGTACGGCAACGCTTACACGAACAATCGCACTTGCAGCAACTGCGGCACGATATGTGTTCATGCAGGAAAACGGTTGTTTAATTTTAGTGTACGCGCCAAGATTTCCTGTGCTTACTCGTGGCACAGTTGCCGAAATTATTGGAAAACAAGAAACTCCTCAAGATGCATTTGCTGGTATTCAAGAATATGCGGAGTTTCTTCGTGATGATGGGATTAATCTTGTAGTTAGAAATGCAGAAGTAAAAGTTATACAAAAAGGCGATGCGCCCCTTGATACATTTCGCGTCCAAATAGCGTCAAACATTGCAGCGCTTTTTCGAGAGCCGGATAGTTCTTTGTTTATTGCAATGATTACGGGAGATCAGGGTGGTATTTCACAAGAAGTAAAAGACGTATACCGTAGTAGCGGCATTACTCACATTCTTTCTATCTCGGGTTTGCATGTTTCTATAATTGCAATCCTATTAACCGTTTGTATGAGCGTATTTCAAGTGCCCGGGTACATTCGGTCAATGCTGATTTTTAGTTTGCTATGGGCGTACATCATTGGAGTAGGCTCTCCTGCGTCCGCAGTGCGTGCGGGCGTGTTTTGGACGTGTTATATGGTTGCGTATCATGCGAGAGCACTGGTGGGCATCCTTACGGTCATTCTGTTTACGCTTGCGGTACTGCTTACTTCATCTCCGCAAATCATCAACACGATAGGATTTCAACTTTCGGTAACTGCCGTTTGCGGTATCGCAGTTGCAATCTTTTTTACGAGAAAAATTCGCGTTGCACCATATCTCAAAGCTGCTATTTCTTTATGTGCGGTATCTTTTGGCGCAACTCTGACAACCGCACCACTTACGCTCTATTATTTTGGAACCGTTTCTCTTGTTGGAGTTATTACGAATATGGTTGTTGTTCCGCTATTGCCACTCGCAACATATTTGGTACTCGTTGCGCTCGTTGTGAAATTATTTTTTCTCCCACTTGCTCTCATGATCGCTTTTGTTGTTCATATGTTTTTTGCATGGATACTTTTTGTGGCCAGGCTGTGTGCAAGTATTCCATATGGGCACTTTGAACATATTTCTTTTTCTTTATGGAGTGTTTTTGTGTATTACGCAGTTTTAGTATTTGTTATTATAGTTTTGATGAAGCGTTTCAAGATTTCTTGGAGACAGTGGTGGATATGAACATTTTTACATTGAACTACTTATTACTTTGTGGAGTTGTTATAGTAAGCGTAATTCCACTTCCGAGTAATCCTGGCATGCACATGTTAGACGTTGGGCAAGGGGATTCGCTGTTATTTCAAGCTAAGTCGATTCAAGTACTCATAGATGGCGGTCCAGGTTCGGAAGTGTTAACGCGACTTGCAGAAGAAATGCCTATCTTTGATAGGACTATTGAAGTTGTAGTTGCTACCCATTTTGACCGAGACCATCTAGAAGGGCTTTCTCATGTGTTGAGCACATATAAGGTGGGCATGGTGCTTATGCCACAGTACAGCGCAACTACTACAGACATTAAAAAGCAGTTTATAGATATTCTTACTCAAAAAAATATTCCATATAGATTTGCATGGTATGGGCAAAGTATTCGAGCAGGATTTTTAACGTTACGGGTTATGTCGCCGATACCTGGAGAAGAATGGGTGAGGCTTTCAAAAAGTAAATCGAACAATGCGTCTGTTATTATGCGGGTAGATTTAGCGGTACCTGGAGCACGGCCAGTTTCATTTTTGCTTACGGGAGATGCCGAGTTGGCAATAGAAAAGCAGTTGTTATCCGCCGTTCCTTCTAAAGCCTTTGATGTGGACGTGTTAAAAGTTGGGCATCATGGGAGTAAAACGTCAACATCTGATGCGTTTTTTTCTGCCGCGTCCCCATCAGCATCTTTTATATCTGTTGGTGCTTCAAATACGTACGGGCATCCCACAGAAGAAGTGCTTGCTCGTATCAAAAATACCCACATATTTCGCACAGATACGCAAGGCTCGGTATCACTGTTTTTTGGCGGAGGGGAGTGGCGGATTTCTTGTAAAGGAAAAACACATTTGCCTTTTATGCAAGAATTATGTATCAAGAAGTAATACACCTATGACTAAAGAACAAACCCTTGTCATTATTAAGCCAGATGGCGTACAGCGTTCGTTGATGGGAGACATCATGACGCGCCTCGAACGCACGGGCTTAAAGTTTGTTGCGGTGAAGTTTTTAGTTCCTGAAGCTGACCAATGTTGGAAGCATTACAATAAGGACGATGCATGGTTTTTGAAAAAGGGTACGCGCGTAACGGAGGACAGAAAAGCTCATGGAATGCCAATTGAAAAAGAAGTTATGGAATATGGGAAGGATATTATTAAGTCTAACGTAGACTTTTTTACCTCCGGTCCTGTTCTTGCATTTGTCATTGAAGGAAATCAATCTGTTGCAATAGTGAAAAAGTTAGTAGGGGAAACAGAACCTGCAACGTCTGATGTAGGAACTATCCGCGGAGATTTGACGGTAGATTCATACGCACTTTCTAGTCTTGATAATAGAGCAGTTCGCAACCTCATTCATTGTTCCGATAGTCCAGAAGAAGCACAGCGCGAAATCCCACTGTGGTTCAATAAAAGCGAAATTGTTGCATACAGGCTTTTACAAGAACAAGTCCTCTACGACGTAAACCTCGACGGGATATTGGAGTAGACGGTAGAGAGTAGACTGGTAGACGGTAGTCGCGATCCCCTCTCCTGTTCTGGGAGAGGGCACCACGCATCAGCGGGTGGGTGAGGGCTGGCGAAGTGGTGACAAATTGTCACCGGTTTGATTT